>CAZGPF010000204.1:0-3416 GCA_964527275.1 uncultured Desulfosarcinaceae bacterium | reverse complement strand
TTTGTTTTTCCCCGCCTCAATACTTCTTCTTGTATGATCCAAGCGACGGCTCACCGATGATGGAAAAAGTAAGGCGTAGAGTCTGTTGGTAAGTTTTCAAAAGACAAACTAGGCACCATTACGGTTAATCATCCAGAAAAACCATCGACGGCCGGTGGCCTCTTTTCCGATGTTGGACCATTGCGGGCGGGCATTACCGGATCGCGCAGGATCAGGTCGATGGCATCTCTGGCCGTGGCGGCCATGGGGGCGAAGACCTCCTGTAGCGCCTTGAGATGCCGCAGGTGGTCGACGGTGCGCAGCACAAGCATGACCAGATCGCCTTCGGCTATGCGGCCATCTTTGGTGATCTTATCCCAGGAGTGGCCCGAGGCCCAGGCCCATAGGTGCATAGCGGGCCGGAAAAATAGCGGCCGGGTTTCGAATCCGCTCGCCTGCATCTCTTTTGCAAAGCCCTTTAAACCGCGCTGCATTTTTTTGACGGCCCTGACCAGGGGTTTGGGCAGGCGTTTTGTGTTGAGTTGCTCGTCGGTCTCTCTCTCGTTGACGAAGCTGGCCATAATGGCCGCTAGCAGGACCGCGTCGTCTTGGGGAAAGAGGTCGCGGCGCAGGCCTTCGGCCACTAGCAGCGGCTGGTCGATGCGCAGTTTGGAGGCCCACAGGCCGTCCTGGGTAAGCCGCTGCCGGGGGTCGACGAATCCGGTCTGCCGAAGAAAAGTCAGGTGGTGGGTAAAGGCCTTCCACAGATGCCGGTGGGTGGCGGCGTCACCCCCCGGGCGCGCGCCCTTGCTTTGAAAGGCAGCCAGGGAGCGCTGCAGCAGAGCCTTAACACCTTGCGGATTGTGCGCAAGCAACAGGTTGAGGGTCATGGAGAAGTTGATGCGGATCTGGCTGACCACCGGTCCTGGAGATTCGTTGAGCCTGCGGGCCACCTGGCGCACTTGCATATACTTACCCGGCACTACGAGGGCGAATCCGATGTTGTCTTTGCCCCGACGCCCGGCGCGGCCGGTCATTTGCTGCAATTGGGTGGCGTCCAGGGGCATAAATTCGCGTCCGTTGAAGCGGTCGGAATTTAAGAAGGCCACGGTGCGGGCCGGGAAATCGACGCCGGCGGCCACCGTGGAGGTGGCAAAGACGGCATCGAGCAATCCTTCACTCATCAGGGTCTCCAGCACCTGCTTCCAGGCCGGTAACTGACCGCTGTGGTGGGCACCCACGGCCAGGTGCGACAGGGCCCAACGCTGACGGTGCCGGCCTATGTGGGTCCCGGCCACCAGTTGGTCGATGCGGCGGTTCAGGCGTCCAATGCGCTCAGGGTCGCTGATGCGGTTTTCATGGCAGTGTTGCAGGGCGCGATCGCAATCGGCCCGGGACTTGAGGAAGACCAGGGCCGGCAGCAGGCGGTACTTGCGCAGGATCTTGAGCATCTGTCCGAAGGGTGGCAGTTGGCCTGGCGGTGCCAGGCTCGGTTTGGGCCGGGCGGTGAGGGCCTCGTTGACCTTCTTGTAAATTCTCGTCTTGCCGGGCCGGCCACTGCGGATCGTCAACGGCAGCAGGGTGCCCGCAGGATGGATAAACAGGGGATAGAGGGGCACCGGCCTTCGGTTTGCCTGGATGACTTCGCACGCCTGGCGGCGGATGAAGGAGAGCCAGGCGGCAATTTCATGGGCATTGCCGATGGTGGCCGAGAGCATCAGCAAAGGGATGCGTCGCGGCAGGTAGATCATGATCTCTTCCCACACCACGCCGCGTTCTTCATCGCCCAGATAGTGGGCCTCGTCCAGGACCACGAAATCGGTGGCCATCTCCTTGCCGCGGTGCATAGCGTCATAGAGTTGGTTACGCACGATTTCGGTAGTTCCCACGATGATTGGGGCGGCGGCATTCTCTTTGCGGTCTCCGGTGAGGATGCCCACCCGCGCCTCGCCAAAATAGTCGCCGAACTCCTTAAGCTTGGCATTGGAGAGTGCCTTGAGGGGCGAGGCATACCAGGCCCGTCCGCCTCCGTTGATGACTTTCTCAATGGCCCGTAACGCGATCCAGGTCTTGCCGGCACCGGTGGGCGCGGTGACCAGGCAGTCGGCGCGTTGGAGGGCTTGCAGGGCATCGGTCTGGAATGCATCGGGCACAAAGGGCGCGGGCCTGGGCGTGCCGATGCGGGCGAAGACTTTTGCGAGCCGGGCATCCGCTCCGGCGCGCAGGCTTGCCTGCTTTGCGGCTCTCCGATGGAAGCGTCGGGGCCGCTGTCTGCGTGGCGATTGAGATCTTTTGGGGCGGCGAGTACGCATCAGAGCAGGGCGACCATCTCCCTGACGCGCTCTTTGGCCGGCGATGAGACATCGTAGGGCGATTCGCCGTTCAGATCGGCTTCGATGAGTTCGTCGGCATGGGGCAGGAAGCCCAGGATCTCGAAGTCTGCCAGATGTCTCTTCAGGAACTGCTCGTCCTTGGGCCCTCGAACCTTGTTGCCCACGATGAAAAGCTGTTCCAGCTTGATTTCGGAGGCCAGTTTACGGATATGGGCGGCCGTGTCGATACTGCGCCGGCCAGGCTCCACTACCACGATGAGCTTGTCCACGGCGCTGGCCGTGGCGCGGCCGAGGTGTTCGATACCCGCCTCCATGTCCATGACCACCACCTCGTCACGGGCTAGCACGATGTGCATCACCAGAGCCTTGAGCAGCGTGCTTTCCGGGCAGAGGCAGCCGCCGCCGCCTTTTTTTACGCTGCCCAGGCGCATAAGCTTGATGCGCTCTTTTTGCACTGCTAGCGAGTCGGGAAGGTCGTCCACCTGGGGATTGAGCCGGAAGAAACCGCCCATGGTGCCCGGTTTGGCACCGGTGCGCTCCATGATCAGCGCCTTCATCTCGGCAATGGGCGTGATGCGATGGGCATCGGCAATGCCCAGGGCTGCGGCCAGGTTGGCGTCGGGATCGGCGTCTATGGCCAGTATCTTCTTGCCCATATCATTGAGGGTGCGGATCAGCAGAGATGAAAACGTGGTTTTACCCACACCGCCCTTGCCGCTGATGGCCAGTTTCATGGTTGTGCCTTTCAGATGGAGTCCGGGGTCCAGGGTTCATGATCGAAGCACTATATAACAGGCAATCAGGGCTCGGCAAGATAAAGCCAATAAAATGCTGCCAGAACTAAGCGGCTATTATCCCTCCCTCTCGATCTTGATTGCGGTTTGGGTTGACGCTTTTCAAGGCTACAGATAGAAGTAAACGGCAGTGAGTGGCCACTAAGCGTTCACAGGGCACCTAATCTGCTGCGTTGCCGAGCCTTTGAGGTACCAAAGTACATCTACAGGCCCGAACGCCTTGCATATCCGGCACCTAAGCAAACGCTTACAGTGCAGGGCACCGAATCTGCTGCGTTGCCGAGCCTTTGAGGTACCAAAGTACATCTGC
>CAZGPF010000203.1:0-3438 GCA_964527275.1 uncultured Desulfosarcinaceae bacterium | reverse complement strand
CGAGCGCTACAAAAAATACCGCGATGCCGTGGGCTCGATCCGGGTGACAGACTGGCAAGACTCCTATCACCCCAAAATCAACGGCCGCAAGAGCGCCTTTCTTGAAAAATACGAAATCTGCCGCAGCGTGGATATCGCCGCCGACGGGACCATCCTGATAGGCTCTGAATGGTATGTCTACGCCCTCGACGCGCAAGGAAAACAAAAATGGCGCGCCGCTGCTCCCGGGATAACCTGGGCCGTCAATATCGCCCCAGACGGCGATGTGGCCGTCGCCGCGCACGGCAATGGCGTGATACGCTGGTACCGCATGCGGGACGGCGCTCTTCTGCTGTCGCTCTACGTGCACCCCGACGGCAGGCGCTGGGTCATCTGGACTCCCGCAGGCTACTATGACGCCAGTGTGGGGGCCGATGGACTGGTGGGCTGGCATATCAACAACGGAGCAGACCGGGCCGCCGATCTTTTCCCCCTGTCGCGCTTTGCCAAACGTTTCTACCGTCCCGATGTTATTGCCGCGACCATCGAGCATTACGATCCGCGCCTGGCCCTGGCGGCGGCCAACAAGGCCTCCAACAGGCAGTCGACGACCGTGGACATTAAAAAGGTGCTGCCCCCCACGGTGGCGATCGTGTCGCCTGCCCATGGTGCCGCGATCTCCTCCCGCCAGGTGACCCTCCACTACCGGGTTGGCCGCCCCTCCGGTGAAGAGGTGACCGGCCTCAAGGTGCTGATAGACGGCCTCGCGGTGCAAACCCGCGCCATCATCAAGCGTCCCGCCAGCGGCCAGACCGCCACGGTAACGGTAACGGTGCCACCGCGCGACTGCACCCTGGCAATCATCGCGCAAAACAGGTTTGCCGCCAGCACACCGGCCACAGCGCGGTTGCGCTGGCAAGGCGCGCACGACGAGTTTATCATCAAGCCCAAGCTCTATGTGCTGGCCATCGGCGTCAGCGATTACCAAGACCAGAGCTTGAAGCTCAACTACGCGGCCAAGGATGCCGAGGATTTCGCCCGCGTGCTGCGGACCCAAAAAGAGCTCTACCGTGAAGTCACGGTCAGGGTGCTGACCAATCAGGCCGCCGGCCGCGGAGAGCTCCTCGACGGGCTCGACTGGATCTTAAAGGCGACCACCAGCAACGATGTGGCCATGGTTTTCCTGGCCGGCCACGGTGTGAATGACGACTACGGCAACTACTACTACCTGCCCCGCGACGTTGACACCAACAAGCTGAGGCGGACCGCGATCCCCTACGCCGAGATAAAAAACACGGTCACGAGCATAGCGGGCAAGGCCCTGTTTTTCATAGACACCTGCCACAGCGGCAACGTACTCGGCAAGCGCCGAGGCGTCTCCGACATAGACGGCATCGTCAACGAACTTAGAAGCGCGGAAAACGGGGTGGTCGTATTCGCCTCCTCAACCGGGCGCCAATACAGCCTGGAAGATTCCAGATGGAACAACGGTGCCTTCACAAAAGCTCTGGTCGAAGGCCTCTCCGGCCAGGCAGCCTACCAGGGCGGCAGCCGGATCACGGTCAACATGCTAAAAGTCTACGTAGCCGAAAGGGTCAAGGACCTGACCGGAGGAATACAAGCCGCCACCACCGCCATACCCGAAACCGTCCCCGACTTCCCGATAGCATTGAAATAGAGAGCCCATGGCCCTATCACATCGTGGGAGCGGCAAGAGCCGTTCCCACGACTATCAGGGAAAGCCATGCTGCACGGCCGCGATGCCGGCTACCATCTTAACCCGACCTGCGGGGGCCCTGCTGACCCATGCCCCTCACTTGACAGCAAAGCAAAAATCGCTCAGAGCGAGGTTAGCAGTTTGAGCGCGCCCCCCCCCCTTGCGGGAGAGGGAAGATGTAATGTAAGACCATAACAATCAAAGTGCCCTATTTTATTCGAAGCTGCTGAAACCAGCTCCCGAATGCGGAAAACGGCAACCATAAACTTTGAACTTTCGTAACTACTCAGCGTAATGGCAAAAAGCACAAAAAAGCACGAACTGCAACAATTCTATCTCGAACTGTAACTGCTCAGAGTGCTTTAGGTTCGGTCATTCAGGTCTTTTCATAATAGCATCGCTATATGGAAAGGCCTGAAGGGCCGAAGATGAAGTGCTCTGAGTAGTTACGAACTTTCCATCATAAAAGGAGCCCCGACAATGCGTGAAGCAGTAATTGTAAGCGCGGTACGCACACCCATAGGAATTTTTAACGGTACTTTCATCCATACCGGGGCCACCGCTCTGGGCGGCATCGTGATCGCCGAGGTTGTGAAGAGGGCCGGGATCGATCCGGCCGAGATCGACGAGGTCCTCATGGGCCAGGCCCTGCCCTGCGGCTATGGCCAGAACCCGGCCAAACAGGCGGCCGTTAAGGCCAAGCTGCCCAAAGAGGTAGCTTGCACCACGGTAAATAAGGTGTGCGGTTCGTCCCTCAAGACGGTGATGCTGGCGGCCCAGGCGGTGCAGTTGGGTGATGCCGACGTCGTGGTGGCCGGCGGCATGGAGAACATGACCATGGCGCCCTACTATCTGCAAAAGGCGCGGCACGGTTACCGTTTGGGGCCGGGCAAGATTCAAGACAGCCTGGTTCAAGACGGCCTGTGGGACATCGTCAACAATTTTCACATGGGCATCTCCAACGAGCTGTGTTCGGAAAAGTACAACATCTCCCGCGAGGAGCAGGATCGATACGCGGCCCGGTCTTATGAACGCGCCCTGGCCGCCATCAAGGATGGCCTGTTCAAAAAGGAGATCGTGCCCATTTCTGCCCCCACGCGCAAGCGCGGCAGCATGATCTTCAACACCGACGAGTGTGCCCGGCCCACCAGCTACGAGCAGCTGGCCAAGATGCCCCCGGCATTAAAGAAGGAGGGCCTGACGACCGCCGGCAACGCCTCCTTCATCAGCGACGCCGCCGCCGCCGTGGTGATCATGGCGCGGGAGAAGGCCGAAGCCCTGGGCTGTACCATCATGGCCTCCATCGGTGCCCAGGCCGCGGCCGGCGTCGATATGAAGTATGTGCTGGTGGCGCCCATTGAGGCGGTGCCCAAGGTGTTAAAAAAAGAGGGTATTGGTTTGGACGAGGTGGACCTGATCGAGATCAATGAGGCCTTTGCCGGCTCAACCTGCGCGGTGATCAACGAACTCGACCTTGATCCCGCGAAGACCAACATCTCCGGCGGCAGCGTGGCCCTGGGCCACCCCATCGGCGCCAGCGGCTGCCGCGTACTGGTCACCCTGCTTTACAACATGCTGCGCGAGGAGCAGCGCGTCGGATTGGCCTCATTGTCTCTGGGCGGCGGGGAGGCGGTCGCGCTGATCATCAAGCGCTAGCTTACGCCGGGTAGCCGGCCAACCTTGATCTTGAGCCCCAATCGTTACAGTTCGTGCTTTTTTTGTGCTTTTTGCCATTACGCTGA
>CAZGPF010000202.1:0-3455 GCA_964527275.1 uncultured Desulfosarcinaceae bacterium | reverse complement strand
ATAGTTGTTGAGCCTTTTCAATCGCTGCTATCTATCAAATCACGCCGTCGGCATCAAGGATAAATGGCTCATAGTTCATGGGGCCTGGTTGACAAAAATAATAGCGGCGCGATATGTCAATTTTTCAGAAAGTGCCGAGTTGACTAATCAAACCAGCGCCAAAACTCTACAGGTGGTGAATGCCTTCATCAACTCCGAAAAAGAAGATTCAGAGCCCATACCAGGAGGGTCACCTCTTTGTTGCCGCCATTCGACTCCTGGAGCATCGCCACGCTGCACCGCCACCAATCGATCAGATAGCCTCAATCCTGAATCTCTCCGTCGAACAGACCGGCTTCATCAGCCGGCGGCTGATAGAGGCCGGCGTAGTTAAGATCGTCGCAAGCGCCTTTGGTGACCGCTGGGGGGTAGACGATCATCTAAAACTCGAAGCCCTGCCCAGGGAGGCCGAAGAGAGCCCCATGGATGAAGCCTTGAAAAAATTCAAATCGGAGAAGGGCAAGCTGGCCCGCAAGGTGGCCTCCATTAAAGTGCGGCAGGCACAAAACCGGAAGGATCTATTCTCCGAGATCGAAAAGAGACTCAAGAAGGACCTTTCATCCACATAGCAGATCCTACTCCCTGACCCTTTTTATGGCTGCGCCAAGTTTTTCGAACTTCGATTCCAGATCTTCATAGCCGCGATCGAGATGGTAGACCCGATTGATGGCGGTGGTCTTTTTGGCCACCAGTCCGGCTAAGACCAGGCATGCGCTGGCGCGCAGATCGGTGGCCATCACCGGAGCACCGGAGAGAAAGTCTACCCCTTTGACCAGGGCGCAATTGCCGGAAACGGTGATCTCAGCGCCCATGCGCCGCAACTCCGAGACGTGGATAAAACGGTTTTCGAAGATGGTTTCGGATATCAGGCTGGTTCCGGTAGCCACGGTCATCAGGACCATGAACTGGGCCTGCATGTCGGTGGGAAATCCTGGATAGGGCAGGGTTTTTAAGTCCACGCTGTTGATCCGATCCTGGCCACGGACATGGAGACGATCATCCAGGATATCGATCTGGGCGCCGCACCTCCGCAGCTTGTCGATGATCGCCTTCACATGCTCCGGCGCAGCTCCGGTGATGGTCACGTCACCGCCGGTGAGTACGGCGGCGGCCATGAAGGTGCCGGTCTCGATGCGGTCGGGGATGATGGCGGCCCCCACCGGATGGAGTACGCGCACTCCCTGGATTGTGATCTCGGAGGTGCCGGCCCCCTGGATGCGGGCCCCCATGTCATTGAGCACATCGGCCAGGGCCTTGATCTCCGGCTCCCGGGCGGCGTTGCGCAGGATGGTGGTGCCTTCGGCAAGCGCGGCGGCCATCATCAGGTTCTCCGTGCCGGTAACCGTCACCACGTCAAAATAGATCTCCGCACCACGCAGCCGCCGGCAAGAGGCTTCTACGTAACCATGGTTCAGGTCGATCTCGGCGCCTAGCTGCTCCAGGCCTTTGAGGTGCAGGTTGATAGGCCGCGCTCCGATGGCGCACCCGCCGGGCAGTGATACCCGGGCCTTCTTCAGACGGGCCACCAGCGGCCCCAATACCAGGATCGAAGCCCGCATCTTGCGCACCAAGTCGTAGGGGGCCTCATGATTGTTCAATCCAGCGGCATTGATTTCCACCACGGAGCCGTTAAAGGCGCATTCGGCACCCAGATGTTTGAGCAGATCGATGGTGCTGTGGATGTCGTGCAGGTTGGGAACGTTGGTGAAGCGGTTGGAACCGTCGCAAAGCAGGGCCGACATCAGGATAGGAAGAGCGGCGTTCTTGGCCCCGCTGACCTGGACTTCACCGGCCAGCCGGCGCCCACCTTGCACCACTATTTTATCCATATTTTTGCCAGGCTCGATTAATGGTTATGACCGCCGCCCTTGCCGTGCATGGTATCGACGATCGATTTTATTACCACATAGCCCATGCCCATGCCGAGGATGCTGAGCGCGTACCACAGGCTGCCGTGGAATACCAGGTGGCCCATGTCCCATACCCATTCAAAATTAAACGGAAACATCGCTGCTCCTTTTTATGCTTCGGCTGGCTGCAGGCCTTCGGCCGTGGGTGCCGCTTCTTCTTCGTTGGCCACTGCCTTGGCCGCTGGTTCAATGGGGTTCAACTCCCTTTCCTGGGGGAAAATGGGCAGGTAACGGTAAGAGATCATGACCATAATCACGCCGTAAGCCACGGGCAGAACGGTGGTGGCCACCTCCTGCCAACTGGGGATGTACATGGCCCAGGTGTCGAAAGGCATCACCGGCACGGCCATGGTCTGCAGCACCATTACCCAGCGGTTTAGGGAGACGCCGACGCAGCCCAGGATGAATGCCGTGACTCGCAGGGCGCTATTCTCGCGGGTCGGTTTGAAGATCAGTATCAAGCCGGGCACGAAACCGCACACGATGATCTCGGTAAACCATACCCAGTGGCCGTAAAAAGGATTGTTCTCGAAAAAGAAGGTCCAGTTGAAACCCTGCTCCGGCACGGTTTTATATACCCAGTAGAGTGTGTCAACGCTCTTAGCTACGATGTAGGTGAGAATCATCCAGCCGGAGATTTTGGAGAGCAGATAGACGACGTTGTCCTTGACCAGTTTCTTGCGGGTAATTTTTTCGGTCAGCCAGGTGATAAAGAGGGTGAAGCTGGGACCGTAGGCGGCAGCGGACCAGGTAAAGAGAAAGAAGGTGTAGGGCCAGATCAGGAGGTGTTCGCGAAAGGCAAATGGCCGGCCAAAAAGTACACCGGCCACGCCGCCCAGAGAGCCTTGATGGAAGAAGGAGAGAAATGCGCCCGTGGCGGCGAATACAGCCATGATGCCGTGCAGATTGTGGCTCATGTTGTGGAAAAAGGGCACCTTATCGATCTGGCGGTTTTCCAGCATCAGCGGGATGTGCTCGATGGTCAGCACGGCGAAGTAGCACGAGAGGCAGAAGGCCACCTCGGTAAGCATGGAGTGGACATTGGCGTGCCAGAAGATGAACCAAAAACGCAGCGGCTGGCCCACGTCGATGCCCAGTATCACCAGGGCCGAGCTGTAGCAGATGAAGCCGATGAGCACGGCATAGTTGATGATATTCTTGAGTTCATCCTTGCCGAAGATATATTTCAGCAGCCCGGAGAAGAAGGCGCCGCCGCCCAGGGCGATCACCGCCAAGTCGGCCCAGATCCAGAGGGCGAAACCGTAGTAGTCGTTCATGTTGGTCTGGTTGAGCCCTTTGATCCAGCACAGCAGCATGGCGTAGACGCCCCATGCGAGGACGAGTCCGATGACCGACAGCCCCAGTAAGAATTTCCATAGAGAACACCGCTTGACGCCTTCGGGTATCAATGCAGAATCCATGAGGTTTGTGCTCCTTGATAGTTACAATTTGAGTAACTACTCAGAGTACTTCATCTTCGGCCCTTCAGGCCTTTCCATATAGCGA
>CAZGPF010000201.1:0-3459 GCA_964527275.1 uncultured Desulfosarcinaceae bacterium | reverse complement strand
ACATCGAAAAGCCGGAGATGGTGTCCCCCGATGTTCTCGATACCATCGACTATGCCTACCAAGGCCGGCGGGATATCGTGATCACGATCAAGCAGCCCGAATATACGTCGGTCTGCCCCATGACCGGCTATCCCGACAACGGCACCATCATAATCGAATATACGCCCCACCGGAAGATCATCGAACTCAAATCTTTGAAATATTACCTGCTTCAATACCGCAACGTGGGGATATTCTACGAGCATCTGGTCAACCGCATGCTGGACGATTTCGTGTCCGTGCTGGCACCGAAATGGTTGAAGGTTACTGGACTCTTTACCGCCCGCGGCGGAATTACATCCGCTGTTGAAGCTCAATTTGTGCCCCCTACCAAGGAGTGATGCCCCTATGCGCCGACTCTGTTTCGTTGCCGCTGCCCTCTTTCTGACCGCCGGCCTGTGGGGATGCGCCGGGTCCGCCGATATCGGCAAGCCTCTTCCGGCCTCCCTGGTCACCGTGAAACCGGCCCCCGGGTACGCCAGGAAAATTGCCGTAGCCTTGGTCCAGATCCCGCCGACAGCCCATGGAAAAAAGATCGGCGATCTCTTTTTCGATTCTCTGACACGCTCGCTACGCCGTGCGGGTCCAGGGCTGCGGCTGGTAATGCCGGCCGACGAGATGTTCCCGGCCTTTGTGGAGCAGCTGGTCCGTGATCCTGGAGCGCCGGTCGATGCTTCTGATCTGGCCCGGCAGGGACGGCTGACCGGCTACAATGGAGTTTTATTGGCGGCCGTGCGGGGCCTGCGGTCGTATTCCAAGAAAACCGGTAACCTCTGGTTTCGCAAGACGAGCTATTTCATCTCCTATGATCTGACCATAGATCTCTACGATCCGCTGACCGCCACTAAAATCGTTGCCGCAGTGGAAGAGGCCTCGGTAGAAGTCAGCCATGACGATTACCAGGCCGTCCAGGATAAAGGAGCCGCGAAGGTCGAGGAGCTGGAAGAGAAGCTCGTCGCGTATGGCGAGCAGATCGGCGCGGCCGCAGCCGCGCTCCTTGAAGATAGTATTTGGATGATACCCGTGGTCATGGTCGAGGGCCAACGCGTTCATCTGCCCGCCGGACGGCTGGCCGGGCTAGCGCCGGGGGCCAGGCTGGTGGTGTTTGAAGGACGCCGCCTGATCCAGGGCCAAGGCAAGGAACGCTTTATCGTCCCCGGCCCCCGTGTGGGGACGGTTCAAGTCTCCACGGTGGAACCCGAAAGCTCTACGGCCGTAGTCCTGGAAGGCGGCACCATTCAGGCCGGCGATATCGCCGCAGCGGTCAAGGAGTAATCCGATACACCTGGATGGGGGCTTCCAACCCCTTGACCATCGCCGGCGGCAAGGGCTCCGCCTGAACTTCGGAAGCCACCGCCTGGTAGGTCGCCCGGTTGAGCAGTACTTCTCCTCCCTTGGCCAAGGCCTGCAATCGGGCGGCTATATTGACCGCCATCCCCACGGAAGTATACTCTTTCTTGCGCGGCGATCCCATGATTCCGGAGAAGACTTTGCCCCTGGCGATGCCGATTCCGGTCTGGAGCCGCAGGCCAGAGGATGATTGCAATTGGGCGTCTATGCGTTGCGCCTTTTTTTGCATGGCCGTGGCGCAGCGCACGGCGCGCAATGGATCGTCGGGCTTGGCCAGCGGGGCGCCGAACACCACCATCATGCTGTCGCCGATATGTTTGTCCATGGTCCCCTGATGTTGATAGACGATATCTCCCATGGGGGAAAAGTAGTGGTTATTGAGATAGTCCACCAACTCCGCCGGGCCAAGGCGGCGGGAGATGGAGGTGAAGTCACGAATATCCGAGAAGAGCACGGTGACATCCTGAAGACGGGGTGACAGCGCGGCGGGCGACCGATTGATCTCCTCATAGACCTGCTCACAGACGAACTGCTTGAGGTGTTTGTGCACCCAGATTCCGTGGATCTTGGCCCGCAGCTCGCTGTTGTTGAAAGGCTTGGTAAGAAATCCGTCGATGCCGGAATTGGTGGCCTCGATGGCAGCCTCCATTGTCGCATAGCCGGTCAATATGATGCGCGTAATATCGGGGTTGATAGCGCCGATGGCGGTCAAGGTCTCCAGGCCATCGAGACCGGGCATCTTGTAGTCGGAGATGACGGCCGCCACCTTCCCGCTGTTGGCGGAGACGAAATCGATCCCCTCCTTACCGTTGCTTGCCGTACGGGTTTCATAGGCTTCCCGTCGCAGCGCCCGTCTCAATGAACGCCGCACACCTTCGTCATCATCGATAAAGAGCAATGTCTGCATAGCAACTCCTTTCAAGTGAGAATCCGTATCTTAGGCAGTGGCCAACCACGCGACAGGCAGGCTCCCAGAGAAAAATTTTGGCCCTGTTAGCGATCGGAGAGATACTTACACAAATATCTTTGCTCTCCATGCCCGCCAAAATCAGCCTCTTGAAACCAATAGTCATCGATGAGCCGCAGCGCCTGCCTCTCAGAAGACAAATGGCGAATGGCGCGGCGAAAAGAGGCGGCCCGGGGCAGACCCTTGACAAACCAGCCCAGACGGCCGCGCATCATGTAGCAGGCATTTTTCTCGCCGAAACAGCGCACGCAATCCTTGAGATAGCGGCGCATCATCTGGCAGCGATCCTGAGCGCTGATCTCCCTCGGCGGACGCCCGGAGAGCAGGTCTAGGATCTGAGAAAAGAGCAGCGGGTTGCCGAAGGCGGCCCGGCCCACCATGACCGCGTCGCAGCCGGTCCACCGGAACATACGCCGGGCGTCTCCGGGCGTGACAATGTCGCCGTTGCCGATCACCGGAATGCGCACGCTGCGCTTGATCCTGGCGATCAGGGACCAGTCGGCCGCTCCGCTGAACCCCTGGCGGGCGGTTCGCGGATGGATTGTCACCGCGTCCGCGCCGCACGCCTGGGCGATACGCGCCAGCTCCACTGCCTGGTCCCCCGAGGAGTCCCAACCGCTGCGCATCTTCACGGTCATGGGAATAGACACGGCTCCCCGGACGGCCTTGAAAATTTCGGCGGCCCTGCGCGGTTCGCGCATCAAATCCGACCCAGACCCGCTTTTGAGAATTTTACGCACCGCACAGCCGCAATTGATATCCACAACGTCGGCACCGGCGGACTCCACCTGTTGGGCCGCGTCTGCCATGACGGCCCAGTCGCCACCGAAGATCTGGATGGAGAGGGGCTTCTCCTCGGGCGCGCTCTCAAGCAGGCGTCGGGTCTTGGACGAACCATAAGCCAGGCCGTGGGCGCTGACCATCTCTGAGCAGACCATGCCGCAGCCGGCCTCCTTGGCCAGCAGCCGCATTGGCAGGTTGGTGATACCCGCCAGTGGAGCGAATACGGTGCTATTGTCGAGTGTCAGATAGCCGATCTTCATCAATAGTAACTACTCAGCGTAATGGCAAAAAGCACAAAAAAAGCACGAACTATAACGATT
>CAZGPF010000200.1:0-3470 GCA_964527275.1 uncultured Desulfosarcinaceae bacterium | reverse complement strand
TTGTTGCAGTTCGTGCTTTTTTGTGCTTTTTGCCATTACGCTGAGTAGTTACCATCATCTTACACAATCCGACCCTGGCGTAATTGGACGATCCGCCCTTTGGCTTTGCGGATCAGAGACTGGTCATGGGTGGCCAGTATCACGGTGGCACCGCGCTGATGGAAATCTTCTAGATAGGCCATGAGCGCGTCGGCCGATTCGGGGTCCAGGCTGCCGGTGGGCTCATCCGCCAAAATGATCTTGGGATCTCCCACCATGGCCCGGGCCACGGCTACCCGCTGCTGCTCACCGCCGGAGAGGCTGAGCGGCAGGGAGTGCATGCGATCTTCCAGGCCCACAGTACCCAGGACACTGTGGACCTTTTTTTCGATCAGGCGCTGTCTGCGTCTGGCCGCCTCCAGCACCAGGGCCACGTTTTCATACACGGTCTTGGTGGTGATCAGCTTGAAATCTTGGAAGATGATCCCGAATTGACGCCTCAACCTGGGGATGTTCTTGGGTTTGATCCGGGATAGATTCACGCCGTTCACAAGGATTTGTCCCTCGGAGATAGACTGGCCGAGATAGAGCAGTTGCAGGAGAGTTGTTTTGCCCGCGCCGCTGGGACCTGTGATCAACAGATATTCGTGCGGAAAGATATCGAGGGTTACATCGGACAGCGCAAATTTGGTACCATAGCGCTTCTTGACATGAAACATACGGATAATGGCTTTTTTGCTGCTTTCGCTCATGATCCCATATACACTGGTCGCGTTGACCCGTTAAATTAAACCTGCTATGACCCGCCGTGAGCTTAGGGAGTGCTGCTTCCAGTTTTCCTTACTCAGCCTCCACTGAAACACGGAAACCGGCTTCTTCCTTTCAGTGGAGGCTTTATTATCTAACAAATGCTTTAAAATCAAGCCTTGCTTATTCATCGCCACCAACATGGCCACGGCCTTGGCAGCGGATGGTCAGGATCATCCCATCAATACCCTTTCCAGCATCGATTTTTCAGACCGGCTTATGGCCCACGAAGAGCGCGGTGATGCCGACCGTCATGCCACGGTAGCGGATCTTTTCGAACCCGGCCCTGCGCATGAGGGCGGCAAAACGGTACGGGGCCGGAAAGCCGGCTACCGACTCGGGCAGGTAGCTGTAGGCGAAGTTATGCCTGGAGAACAACCGGCCGATCAACGGTAACAGACGGTTGAAGTAAAAGAGAAAAACCTGCCGGGCCGGACCATGGGTGGGGGTTCCCAACTCCAGGATGGCAAGCCGGCCACCGGGCTTAAGTTGTCGCCGCAAGGCCTCAAGTACGGTCTGCTTATCCTCAATGTTGCGAATGCCGAAGGCCATGGTGACGGCATCGAATCCGCCCTGTGTAAAGGGCAAGTCAAAGAGGTCGGCGGCGGCCAGGCAGATGGAGCCCGGGGGCGTTGCGCGCCTGATCTTGGGCATGGCCAGACGCAGCATCCGGAGGGAGAAATCTATGCCCACGACTTCAACTCCGCCGCCATACCGGCGTACGATTTCTAGGCCCACATCCGCCGTGCCGCAGGCCGCATCGAGGACCCTCTCCCCGGGGGCCAGACCGAGGCTGGCGACCAACTTCCTGCGCCAGTAGAGATCTTGGCGCATGCTCAACAAGCGGTTTAAGAAATCGTAGCGCGGGGCGATGCCGTCGAACATTTGGCGTACGAAAGATAGTTCACCGCGCTTCATTGACAATCCAGGCTCTTGCATTAGCTTTTTGCATCGATTACAAATTCAATTTTCGAGTTCTTTATATTCGTCCCGCGCCGTCATACGATGGATGGTTGGCAACCGGAAACTGAAACCCATTTTTAACACGCAATTGAAATCAACGACAAGGGATAAACAGAGAAGCACATATGATATCCAAACGGGACTATTACGAAGTACTCGGCGTTCACAAAGAGGCTTCTGACGGCGATCTCAAGGCCGCCTATCGCAAACGGGCACTCAAATACCACCCAGACCGCAATCCCAACGACAAAGTAGCCGAAGACAAATTCAAGGAAGCCGCAGAGGCCTATGAGGTGCTGCGCGACGGACACAAGCGGCGGATCTACGATCAGTACGGCCATCAGGGACTGAAAGGTCAAGGTTTCAACGGAGTCGGCGGCTTCGAGGATATCTTCTCCAGCTTCGGAGATATCTTCGAAGATTTTTTTGGTTTCGGCGGCGGGGGACGGCAAGGCAACCGAGTGCGGCGCGGATCGGACCTGCGATATAACATGACCCTCGGATTCATGGATGCCGCTTTTGGCGTGGAGACCACCATCGATCTGAACAAGGCGGTAACCTGCTCCCGGTGCCAGGGCGGCGGCGCCGAACCCGGAACCCAACCACGGACCTGTCCCCAATGCCGCGGTGCCGGCCAGGTGGGCCGCAGCCAAGGCTTTTTCACCATTCGTACAAACTGCCCCCAATGCCAGGGCAACGGCCAGGTGATCACCAGCCCATGCAATGCTTGCCGAGGCAAGGGACAGGTGCTCAAGCACAAGACCGTCTCGGTGAAAATTCCCGCCGGCGTGGATAGCGGATCGCGCCTGCGCCTCACCGGTGAAGGCCAGGCCGCTCCCGGTGGCGGACCTCCCGGTGATCTGTATGTCTTTGTCAAGGTAAAACCCCACGACTTCTTTCATCGTGACGGCAGCGATGTGATCTGCCAGGTGACGATCTCATTTATTCAAGCCGCCCTGGGCGATAAAATCGATGTTCCGACCCTCAGCGGAGACGAGCGCCTAACCATACCCAAGGGAGCCCAACCCGGAGATCAGTTCCGGTTTCGCGGTAAGGGCATCCCTTCTCTGCGCACCGGCCAACGGGGCGATCAGATCATTCAGGTGGCCATCAAGACTCCCACGGGGTTGAACAAAAAACAGGAGAACCTTCTCAAGGAGTTTGCCCGCCTGGAGAGATCCAAGCTGGGCAGTAAGCTGAAGTATATCCTCAAAGGCAATGCCAATAAAGCCGCCAATTAATGGCTGCACGCCCACATCCCGGCCCTGCCCCATCGGAGGGGGAGGGGCTAGAAAAAAGAGTTTGCGCTCAGCCACGCAGCCGATAACAAAGGGAGCCTGGCACCATGTTCGAGCTAAAGATCCTGACCCACTTTGCCGCCGCTCACCGATTGACCATGGTCGCCGAGCAGTGTGAAAATCTTCACGGCCATAACTGGAAAATAGAGGTGTGCGTCTTCGGCGAAAGCTTGAATGCGGCCGGCGTACTGATGGATTTCGGGGAACTCAAGACATTCGTGGCCGAAATCATCCGAGAGTTGGATCACAAGTACCTGAACGATCTGGATTGGTTCAGCGGAGCACCGTCATCCGAGAACATCGCCATGCATATTGCCGAGCGGCTCAAAGAGAGACTGGCCGCCGCTCAATACGCCAATGTGATGGTGGGTCGGGTAACCGCCTGGGAGTCGGATACGGCGGCAGCCACCTATCGCCCTTAGT
>CAZGPF010000199.1:0-3472 GCA_964527275.1 uncultured Desulfosarcinaceae bacterium | reverse complement strand
AGGAGGCCTCATGGCCAGTTGGAAATGCGGTAATTGTGGATATGAGCTGGAGGCGGATACGCCGCCCAAACAGTGTCCCTCTTGCAAAGAGAAGTGCGAATTTCTGGACAACACCTGCTACACACCCGATTGTGGTGCAAGCGGCAAAGATCCGCGTATTGGATGATTAGATCGGCTGTCCAACGGCTAAGATATTGGCGTGCCGGCCGGGACCTGGGCCAGATCGCCCCGTTGGACAAGAAGAGTTCATGATTGTGTCGTATACTCGCATTGTATCCCGGAGGTAGTCGAAATGGTGCGGATTGGCGTGACTGTATTGATTTTGGTGCTGGGCGGTGTTTTGGTTGCCGCTGCCGTGGAAAAGAGGGGGGCCGCACTGATCAACATCGATGGCGGCACTCGCGGTAAAGTCCCTTTTCCCCACCACCGCCACCAGGATCTGTTGGGCGACTGCAATGTGTGTCATACCCACTTTCCTCAGGAACAAGGCGGCATCGCGCGGTTCAAAAAAGAGGGCCAGCTGATCACTAAACAGGTGATGGTCAAACATTGTATCAAGTGTCATAAGGCCAACAAGGGGACGGGGAATGCCACCGGACCCACGACATGCGCCAAGTGCCATGTCAAAGAGAAAAAAAAGGCCGACGATAATTATTAGATTGAATCAGGATTGAATATGCTCGCACTGGGACTTCAAGGTAGTCCGCGCACAAAGGGAAACAGCGATCTGCTGCTGGCGGAATTCATGCAGGCGCTGTCCAGCCGAGGCGCACAGACAAAAATTATTCAGGTGGCCAGGCGGAACATCAAACCGTGCCGGGAATTGACCGTATGCGAGAAGAGAGGCACTTGCCCCATCAAGGACGATATGGGCGAGGTATACGGTCTCTTGCGGCAGGCCGATATCATCGTGGCCGCCTCGCCGGTCTTTTTTTATAATGTTACGGCCCAGCTCAAGGCGCTCATCGACCGCTGCCAAACCCTGTGGGCACGCAAATACCTGCTCAAGCTCAGCGATCCGGGAAGCCGGGTGCGCAAGGGCTTTTTGCTGGCCGTGGGTGCCACCCATGGCAGGCAGCTGTTCGACGGTTTTCATTTGACGGCCAAATATTTTTATGATGCTGTAGCGGCTGAATATGCGGGCAGTTTGACATACCGGGGAGTCGAAAAACGGGGTCAGATCACCAAGCACCCCACTATGGCCACGGATGTGGAATCGGCGGCGACCGGATTGATGGCCGGAATGGCCCAGCGGCGAAAAGTTCTCTTCGCCTGTAGGGAGAACGCCTGCCGCAGCCAGATGGCGGCCGCTTTTGCGCGCATGTATGCCGGCGATTTACTCGACGTGGGTTCCGCCGGCAGCCAGCCGGCGGCTGAACGCAATCCCCTGATGATCGAGGTGATGCAGGAGAAAGGCATCGATATGGCTTTCGGTGGCACCCGGTCGCTGGAGGAGGCCATTGCCGACGAGCCGCCGGAGGAAATTATCACCATGGGGTGCGAGGAGGCCTGTCCCTTTGTTCCCGGAGCCGTGCGACAGGATTGGGATTTTCCTGATCCCGCCGGTCAGGCCATCGAATTTATGCGTGAAGTCCGCGACCGGATCGAAGATCGGGTCAAAGACTACTTAAAGACTACAAAGCCTGCATAGACAAGCCGTGACCGCTGTCGCGTCGCGACCAACCGGTTTGTGGAAAACTAGCGGCGAAAAACTACCAAAGGAGGAATGAAGTTATGGACCGTTACATCTGCACGATCTGTGGTTATGTGTATGACCCCGCGAAGGGCGACCCCGACAGTGATGTGGCACCCGGAACCAAATGGGAGGATGTGCCCGATGATTGGGAGTGCCCGATATGCGGTGCCACCAAGGAGGAATTTGAAAAAGAGGAGTAGCCCCTGTACGACAAACACGCGATGCCCTTGTTGCGTCAACCTGACGCAAGAGGGCATCGGTGCAAATTCAAGGCAACATACACCGCTCTGACCGAGCACCAACAAATTTAAATCCGGCCCAAGGCCGCCGCAAGGATTACGCGATGAGACCCATTGAGGTTGCAAAAGGAATTTATGACGTCGGTGTGAACGACTGGAACATCGAGGATTTTCATGGCTATTCCACTCCGCTGGGCACCAGTTATAACGCCTTTTTGATTCTGGATGAGAAAGTTACGCTGGTGGATGCGGTTAAAAAGGAGTTTGCCGACCAGCTGATCGACAATATCTCCACCATCATCGATCCGGCCAGGATCGATTTTGTCATCAGCAACCACACCGAGATGGACCACTCCGGAGCGCTGGCCCGCGTGATGCACCGCATCGGGGAGGAGAAACCACTCTACTGTTCCAAGATGGGCGCCAAGAATCTAGCCAGCCATTATGACCGTCCGTGGAACTACCGCCCGGTGCAAGATGGCGAGGAACTGAGCCTGGGCAGGCGCACCCTCTCATTCATTGAGACCCGCATGATACATTGGCCCGACAGCATGTTTACCTATCTCAAAGAGGATAAAATTCTCTTTTCCAGCGACGGGTTCGGGCAGCACTATGCGGGGTTCGAAAAATTCGATGATATTCTCGGTGATGCGGTCATGCCCCATGCCCAGAAATACTTTGCCAATATCCTGACGCCCTTTGGGCCGCTGATTATCAAATTGGTGAACAAGGTCGTGGAATCGGGACTGGAGATCGAGATGATCTGCCCGGATCACGGCATCATCTGGCGTCAGGAGCCGGAGAAGATTATCAAGGCCTACACGAACTGGAGTCAGCAGGTCGCTCGGCGCAAGGCCGTGGTGGTCTACGATACCATGTGGGGCAGCACCGAGAAGATGGCCGATGCCGTGGCCTCCGGCCTGAACTTCGAAGGCATCGCCGTGCGTCCCATGTACCTGCGCAAGTGGCACCGTAGCGACGTCATGACCGAGGTGCTGGATGCCAAGGCCGTGATCGTAGGATCGCCCACCTTGAACAGCCAACCCTTTCCCACGGTGAGTGATTTTCTCACCTATATGAAGGGGCTCAAACCGTTGGACAAGATCGGCGCCGCATTCGGCTCCTATGGTTGGAGCGGCGAAGCTTCCGCAATTATTGCCAGGGAGTTGGAAGCCATGAAATTCGAAATTGTCGATTCCGTTCGCCATCAATACGTGCCCGGCAAGGGCGGCCTGGAAGCCAGCTACGAGCTGGGCCGAACCATCGGCCGGGCCATCAACGAGCAGGTCCCGGCGTGAGTATACCGGTGGTCGATATCGTCACCTGCACACTCTGCATGGGCTGTGTCGAGGTGTGCCCCCGGGTGTTCCGCCTCAATGGTGACACCGGCTATATCGTGGTGGCAGATCTGAAGGTCTATCCCCGCAATGAGGTGCATGAGGCGATCAAGTTCTGTCCCGAAGATTGCATCACCTGGGAGGAGTAGTGCATGCACAAAACGTAAGCGTTCGCAGGGCACCGAATCTGCTGCGTTGCC
>CAZGPF010000198.1:0-3514 GCA_964527275.1 uncultured Desulfosarcinaceae bacterium | reverse complement strand
AGTTCGTGCTTTTTTGTGCTTTTTGCCATTACGCTGAGTAGTTACGATTGCGGTATTATAAGCACCGAGGTCTGGTGTGTTATTTGGTCGTTCCATTGACTAGTGCTCATCCTTTGCTGTTTTGTCTGCTGCGGTATCGGCCTTCAGCTTTGCGGCTTCAGCCGAATGGCTGAGGATCTCCTTTTGCAGGTCTTTAATAGTGGTCAGCCGTGTGATGGCCTCAGGGCGTGATAACCAGGTTGTCGCGGTGAATGACTTCATCGTAGGGTTTGGAGCCCAGGGCGTGTTCGATTTGATTGCTGCGCAGGCCCTGTATGGTCCGGGTCTGGGTCGCGCTGTAGTTGACCAGGCCGATGCCAAGCTGCTGGCGGTGCGGTCCTATGATGGTCACAGCCGCGCCGATTCCGAAATCTCCGTGCACTTCAATGATTCCGCTGGATAGCAAACTCTTGCCGTTGCGGCTCAGGGCAATTGCCGCCCCTTTATCGACTCTTATGCTTCCTTTTCTCTTCAAGGTATAGGCAATCCAGCATTTGCGGCTGGCCAGCTTCTTTTCCTGGGGCACAAAATAGGTGCCGTGAAGTTCGCCGGCGAATAGTTTGAGCAGGATATCGGGCTTCTCCCCTTTGGCAATTATCATGGGAACCCCTGCCGCCGTCACCTTTCTGGCCGCCCGGATTTTACTCAGCATACCGCCGGTTCCCAACGCGCCGGGGATGTGGCTGGCGAGATTTTCGATCTTCTTGTCGAAGGTCTCCACCCGGGAAATCAGGCGGGCATCGGTATTGGTGCGCGGGTCCTTTGTATAGAGCCCGTCGATATCGGTTAGATTGATCAGAACATCAGAATCCATCAGCAGGGCAATCATGGCTGAAAGGTTGTCATTATCGCCCAGTTGGACCTCCTCCACCATGACAGTGTCGTTTTCGTTGATCACGGGAACGACTTTCCACTCCAGGAGGGTATTCATGGCGTTACGGGCGTTGAGATAGCGATGGCGGTGGTCCAAATCGTCACTGGTCAGAAGAATTTGGGCCACCTTTTTGTTCCCGCGCCCAAAGGAGTCTTCATAGGCCTTCATCAGACCGCTCTGTCCCACTGCGGAAATTGCCTGGCGCTGGGGAACCTTATCCGGCCGACGCCGCATTCCCATCCTGCGCATGCCGGCGGCCATGGCTCCGGAGGAGACCAGCAGCACTTCCAGTCCACGGTCGATCAGTTGGCAAATTTGACGACTGATCGACTCGATGGCATCGGTATTCAAATCATTGCGGGTCGTGAGCACATTGCTGCCAACCTTGACGACCACACGCCTGGCATTTTTTAACCGCGATGCGGGCATGGGAACTCTTCCTTATAATCGGAACGGCTTGTCCAGTTTGCGATGCGTATACGTCTTGCCCTCGGGCCCACCGTAGTCCGCCACCACGTGCCCCTTGCCGATCATGCGCCACTGGTAAATCAAGAGCCCCTCCAGCCCCACCGGGCCACGGGCGTGAATCTTATTGGTGCTGATGCCCACCTCGGCTCCCAGTCCGAACCTGAAGCCGTCACTGAAGCGGCTGGAACAGTTCCAAAATACATCGGCCGTGTCAGTCAAATTCATGAATCGACCGGCCCGCTCCTTGTCCTGGGTGACTATCACGTCGGTGTGGCCGGAACCGTAGCGATTGATGTGGTTAATTGCCGTGGTCATGTCGGGCACAATTTTCAGGGAGACAATATAGTCCAGGTATTCGGTGGCCCAATCCTCTTTTGTGGCCGCATTGACATCAATGATGTCACGGGTGCGCCGGCAGCCGCGAATTTCAACCCCTTGAGCCACCAGCTCGGTTTTTAGTCGCGGTAATATGGACGTAGATGCCTGGTGAACCAGGATGGTTTCGGCGGCATTGCACACGGCCACATATTGGGTCTTGCTGTCGAGGGCCAGCCTGACGGCCATATCCGCATCGGCGGTTTTATCGATGTAGAGATGGCAGATCCCGTCGGCATGGCCCAACACCGCAATCTGGGTGTTGTCCATGATATGTTTGACAAAAGCGTTGCTGCCACGGGGTATGATCAGATCTATACTCTCATCAAGACCCAACATTTGGGAGACATCGGCGCGGGACTCCAAAAGTCCGAGCCAACCTTGCGGAATACCGGCGTCTACACTGACCTGGGTGATGATATCGGCGAGGATGCGATTGGTCCCGGCTGCCTCGCGGCCTCCCTTGAGCAGCACCGCGTTGCCGCTTTTGAGCGCCAGGGAGGAGATTTGCACCAGGGCGTCGGGGCGCGATTCGAAGATCACGCCGATCACACCGATAGGGCTGCTGACCTTGTATAGCTCCAGGTCTTGATCCAACTCGATGGCGCTCAAGGTCACCCCCACCGGATCTGCCAGCCGCGCCAGACTCTTCAGCCCGGCACGGGCCTCTTCGATCTTGGCGCTATCAAATCGCAGCCGCTTAAGCAGCGGTGGCGCCAGATGTTCCTTTTGGGCGCGTCGCAGATCCTCCTGGTTCGCGGCCTCGATCTCGTCGGCGCGCGCAGCCAGGGCGTCATAAATGCCGGTCAGGGCGAGGTTCTTGATTTCCGTGGAGAGCGCCGCCATTTCGATGGCGGCCTCCTTGGCCTGGAGCGCAATTTGTTGGATCTCCATTTTGATATATCCCTTCGGGGGACTAATGATTGATGAACTCATCTCATACACCAAGCCGATTAAAAATTAAAGGTGCACAGTTGACAGCCTTGTAAAAAGAGACGCGGCCCGGTTTGCTCATATTGGACTTGATATGGAATCAATCGATTGCCTGATGCGTCGGTATGCAACGGGCCGCCGCAAAGCGAGCCATGAAGTCTTGGTTCACATTCAGCTTCATGCAGGTGATGCGTATTTCCGATGAGTTCGCTCAAGTCCGGGGCAGCCCTTTCGATCACGACCCTTGCAGCGCGAGGGCAACCGGCGTCACCCAGCCTTTGTGTGCGCCTCTGTTAGACTTGCGAGCGATCATCCGGCGCAGCGCAGGTATCTTGGTTTAAAGCAGTTAGAGCTCAAAGCTCATATCCTGGCCCACGGCAAAGCAGTCTAGCGCCTGCCCTTGCTGCGCGATGATCTTCCGGCAGCTCTCCACGATCCCCTCCACCTCTTCATCAATGCGTTCCTGGTTGTGATGAAACAGGCCCAGCCTTTTGACCCCGGCCTTGAATGCAAGCTCGAGCACATCCTCATATGATGAGTGGCCCCACCTTCTGAGCTGCGTATATTCCCGGGGAGTATATTCGGCATCGTGAAACAGCAGGTCGGCCCCCTGGCAAAACTCCAGATAGCGCTCCGGCGGCAACCCGCCGGGGTGCACGAAGCCCAGCTCGTTGTCGGTCAAAAAAACGAAGCTCTTGCCCTCTTCGATGAACTTGTACCCTTTGCCCGTGTTGGTATGGCTGATCTGGATGGGTATCACGGTGACCGAGCCTATCTCGAATATATTGGACCGGCACTCTTCAAAAACGATTGCGGCGTTGATAT
>CAZGPF010000197.1:0-3519 GCA_964527275.1 uncultured Desulfosarcinaceae bacterium | reverse complement strand
ATTGTATCTCGAACTGTAACTGCTCAGAGTGCTTTAGTTTCGGTCATTCAGGTCTTTTCATAATAGCATCGCTATATGGAAAGGCCTGAAGGGCCGAAGATGAAGTGCTCTGAGTAGTTACCATCTGCTTTGCCCGGACGCCTTGCATATCCGGCACCTAAGCAAACGCTTACAGTGCTGTAGTTTATCACCTCTTATGCACTTCAACCCCCTGAATGGGTACTCGTAGACAACAGGTCTATAGTCGATGTGACTGACTTGAAGAGCGCCGCACCCACAAGGCCCTAAGGTCTCCAAGTTAATCACGGTAGGGCGCTATAGGCGGGCAGAGCCTATAAACATGAAAGTTACAGTGGCCAGGACTGCCGGATTCTGCATGGGCGTGCGCAGGGCCGTGGAGCTGGCCCTGGATGCGCCTTCCAAATCTGACGGCCCCATCTATACCTTCGGTCCCTTGATTCACAATCCTCAGGTGCTGGCGCTGTTCGCCGAAAAGGGCGTCAGTATACTGGACAAAATCCCCGAGGAGGCAAGCGGAACAGTTCTGGTCCGGGCCCACGGCATTGCTCCTGGCACCCACCGGCGACTCAAGGATGCCGGCTTCAAGGTGATCAACGCCACCTGTCCCCGGGTGATCAAGGTGCAGTCCATCATCAAGGGGCATGCACGCAAAAAATACGATATTATCATCGTCGGCGATCAGGATCATCCCGAAGTGATCGGGCTATTGGGTTATGCCGCTGGCCGCGGGGTAGTGGTGCCTTCCTTGAAGGCTCTTACGGAGCTGCCCCGGTCCGAGCAGGCCATCATCGTGGCACAGACCACTCAGAACATTTGCGAGTATGATCGCATAAGAGCCTGGGCCGCGCAGGAGCGTCCCCACTACAAATTTTTCAATACCATTTGCGACTCCACCCAAAAGCGCCAAGCTGAAGTGCGCCGCTTGGCCCAGGATGCCGATGCTGTCGTGGTGGTGGGGGGCAAAGAGAGCGGCAATACCAGGAGACTGGCCTCAATCGTGAAAGTCGCGGGCAAGCCGGCCTACCACGTGGAGAGCGAGCAAGGGCTGGATATCAAGTCTTTGTCGAGGATGAAAAAGGTCGGGATTACCGCCGGCGCGTCCACGCCGAGCTGGATTATCAAGCGCGTGATGACCACCCTAGAGCAGATTTCTCTGCACGGTAAGAGCCCATGGCGCGCCTGCTGGCTGCGGCTGAGGCGAATTTTTCTGCTCACAAATATCTATGTCGCCTTGGGAGCGGGTTGCCTGACCTTTGCAACCAGCCGCCTGCAAGGTCTGCCGGCCATGGAATACTCGGTGGCCGTGGCCGTACTCTACACTATGTCCATGCATATTTTAAACCACCTCACCGGCAAGGAGGAGAGCAAATACAACGACCCCTACCGCGAGAAATTTTATCGCAGTCACAAAGTGGGGTTGACGCTAATGGCGCTTGCGGCCGGTTCTCTCGGACTTGCAGCGGCCATTCAGATGGGAGCGGTCGCCTTTTGGGTGCTGCTCTGCATGAGCCTTTTGGGGCTCTCCTACAACTTGCGGATCGTGCCCCATTCCATGGCCGCCAGGCTTAAATTTAGTTCCTTGCGGGATATACCCGGCTCGAAGACCATTCTGATCGCCTTGGCCTGGGGTATCGTCACCGCCGGTCTACCCTTCCTGGCGGCCGGGGCAAGATCCTGGCTTTCAGGACTCCTGGCCATGACTTGGGCCACGGGGATTGTTTTTTGCCGCACGGCGTTTTTCGATATCCTCGATATTCAAGGTGATCGCATCGTAGGCAAGGAGACCCTGCCCATTCTCATCGGTTCTAAAAAATCGTTCAAGCTGTTACAGGGCCTGCTGCTGCTTATACTGCTGCTTTTGCCGCTATCCGGGTCCCTGGGTCTGCTATCGCCGCTGGCCTTTTTGCTGATGCTTCCGCCGCTGCTGCTGCTGGTGATAATCTCCACGCATCAACACGGCAGTCCGTTGCCCGGGATTGGCATGCAGTTCAAGGT
The DNA here is from genome assembly GCA_964527275.1 of uncultured Desulfosarcinaceae bacterium. Classification (GTDB taxonomy): domain Bacteria; phylum Desulfobacterota; class Desulfobacteria; order Desulfobacterales; family Desulfosarcinaceae; genus JARRKU01. The sequence goes on along the minus strand of CAZGPF010000197.1, from coordinate 1,503 downwards.
GGAGAGTCTCTTCGTGCTCTGTGGCGCGCTGGGGATTCTATGCTCTCTGGTCTCGCGGCTCTGTTTCGTGTAATTCATCCAGGGAGGGCTCTACTCCGCGCGCCAGCCGTCTTAAGTTGTCCGCATGGCGCCATACGATCAGGACCATGACAATCAGGGCGCATGCCGTCAGCACCGGATCGTGCTTAGTGAACCAGATGCCCGGCGGCAGAGCAATTGCAGCGGCGAGGGAGCCCAGGGCGACATGGCGAAATTTGTATACCACCAGGACAAATGCCAGCAGAGCGATCAGGATCGCCAAGGGAGTCATGGCCACAAAAGCCCCCAGGGTGGTGGCCACGCCCTTGCCACTGGGTTTGAACTTGAGATAGGCGGGATAGGTATGGCCGGCAATGGCAGCCAGAGCGGTCATGGCCGGCAGCCAAGGCAGGTTTGTATCCATCAGGAACAGGGCGCCCACCACCGGCAGCAACCCCTTGAGCAGGTCGCCGGCCAAAACCGCCGCCGCCCAACCGGAACCGACGGTGCGCCACACATTGGTGGCGCCGATATTGCCGCTGCCCTGTTCACGGATATCGATCCGGGCCACAGATCGGACGATAATCAGGCCGAAGGGGATCGAACCAATCAGATAGGCCAAAAGCGGCCAAAACAGATGCATGCTAAACAGGTTCATGGGCTGTCCTATTATATTATTGTGCAAATCGCCCAAGGCGGTCAAAATTAGTATCCTGGAGTCAATATAGCAAGCCTGTGGAAACCTTCAAGTCTGGATGGAAAAAAGATGGACGCACCCGAACCCGTAGTCGTGCCCATTGACGGAGTGTTGGACCTGCATACCTTCAATCCTAACGAGCTGCCCTCCTTGCTCACGGAGTACCTGACCGCTTGCCGGGCCGAGGGGATCTTGCAAGCGCGTATCATCCACGGCAAGGGCAAGGGAATTCAACAGGCGCGCGTACATTCGTTGCTGCGCAAAAACCCAGCGGTCCGCGCCTACGCCAACGCGCCACCGGAGGCCGGAGGATGGGGGGCCACGGTGGTTGAGTTGAAGCCCTTATGACTTTTCTTCCCCATCTGCCGCAGCATAAACCCAGCCATCAGGGGCCCGGCATATAATTGTCTTGCGTGTCTGTTTTTGTTTATCTGGCAGGCTTTCCACAGGGTCGCCAGCATTTGGTTGGCATGGTTGTTAGTAAATGACTTTGTACTGATCTCTTCTGAGGGGCAACTATTTTCCTGAACTGTGAATTCGGTATCTGAATGGTCAAGTTGTGCTATGACTGTAAGAAGATCTCACCGCCGGTCAGTGTCCCTTGCCCATTGACTAGAGCAAAAGTCACTATCTGCTTTTTAGATAATTTCATTGACCAGCACCGACGGCGAGTTCTCTCGCAGTGTACACTTTGAGCAGCAAAGAGTCATATACTTCCCGGCAAATTAAGAATTAAGGTAACTACTCAGAGCACTTCATCTTCGGCCCTTCAGGCCTTTCCATATAGC
>CAZGPF010000196.1:0-3531 GCA_964527275.1 uncultured Desulfosarcinaceae bacterium | reverse complement strand
AAAAATTATCAATTAACACGCCGGCTTATTTCCATCAAGATGTTTTTCACCTGTCTTAGCAGGGCATTGCGCGATGCGGCGTACAGTGTCACCTTCAACGTCTTCTCGGGAGTGAGACGCAAGCGCGCGCCTGACTGGTTGGCCATCTCCACGATGCCAAAGGGCCGGGCCTGATGGGCTCTTGAAAATTGCAGCCTCAGATGGGTATCGACCAGATCGAGCCGTTTGCAGCCAGCCCTGACCGCCAGCACCTTGAACATGATCTTTAGCAAAAGATTATCGGCCTCTTCGGGCAGGGGGCCGAAGCGATCCGCCATCTCGGCCTTGAAGTCGCTGATGGCCTTCAAATCGGCCATCTTGGCAAGACGCCGGTAGAGCGACAGGCGCTGGTCGATATCCTTGACATAGGCTTCGGGCAGAAAGGCGGAGAGTGGCAGGTTGATTTCCGGCTCCAGCGCCTCCTGGAACGGCTCACCTTTGATCTTGGCGATGGTGGTCTCCATGAGCTTCAAGAACATATCATACCCCACGGCAGCGATGTGGCCCGACTGGGAAGCTCCTAAAATCGTACCGCCCCCGCGAATCTTGAGATCACTCATGGCGATCTGAAAGCCCGACCCCAGGTCGCTGTACTCCATCAACACCTTTAAACGCTTCTGGGCGGCTGTGCCCAAGGTACTCTCATGGGGAATGAACAGATAGGCATAGGCCTGTTCGTCGGACCGCCCCACCCTGCCCCGCAACTGATAGATCTGTGCCAGTCCGAAGCGGTCGGCGCGGTTGATCAGCATGGTATTGGCCGCGGCCACATCCAGCCCCGACTCGATAATAGTGGTACACACCAGCACATTGATGCGGCGCTTGACAAAATCGTACATCACGCGTTCGAGGCGCTCTTCAGCCATCTGGCCGTGGGCCACGGCCAGTCTCGCCTCGGGCACCAGGGAGCGCAGATGCTCGGCCATGCGCTGGATGCTTTGCACATGGTTATGCACGAAGAAGACCTGCCCCTGGCGAGCTAACTCCTTGCGAATGGCTTCGACGATGATGGTATCGTCCAGCTGGGTGATATAGGTAACAATCGGGCGGCGATGCTCTGGTGGCGTATTGATCACGCTGATATCGCGAATGCCAAGCAGTGAGAGGTGCAGGGTGCGCGGGATGGGCGTGGCGGTGAGGGTCACCACATCCACGGTCTTGCGCATGCTCTTGATCTTCTCCTTGTGGCGCACGCCGAATCGCTGCTCCTCATCGAGCACCAGGAGGCCCAACTTTTTGAAGGCGATATCCTTGCTCAAAAGCCGGTGGGTTCCCACGACGATATCGATTTCGGCGCTCTGAATTCCGGCCACGATCTGGCGCTGTTCCCTGGCCGGACGAAACCGGCTCAGACAGGCGACCTTGACTTGGTAGGGTTCGAAACGAGCCTTGAACGAGGCAAAGTGCTGTTCGGCCAGCACCGTGGTGGGAACCAGCACGGCAACCTGCCTGGCTTCACTCACCGCCAGAAAGGCCGCCCTCAGGGCCACTTCGGTCTTGCCATAGCCGACATCACCGCATACCAGGCGGTCCATGGGCCGCGGTCGGCGCATGTCCTCAAGCACCTCTGCGATGGCCTTCTCCTGGTCGGCGGTCTCCTCAAAGGGAAAACCATCCTCGAAATTTCTAAAATAGGTGTCCACCTCGCCGAAGGCGTGCCCCTTTTGTACCTTGCGGGCCGCATAGAGCTTGAGCAGTTCGCCGGCAATCTTCTCGGCGGCTCTCTTGACACGGCGCTTGACGCGCTCCCAACTCTTGCCCCCCATCTTGTCGACGACCGCTTCAACGCCTTCGACCCCCATATACTTCTGTACCTGGTTCATGCGCTCCACCGGCAGGTAGAGCTTGTCGTCGTCGCGGTAGACGATCATTAGAAAATCATTGACCATGCCGTTGAGCGCAAGCTTGACCAGTCCGGCGTAGCGGCCGATACCGTGTTCGGCGTGTACCACGTATTCATCTTGCTTCAGATCCTCAAAATTGAGCAGCTCGGATGCCTTGGGACGCGGCGAGCTCTTGCGCGCGCGGTAGGCTGTGCCAAATATCTCTTCATCGGTAATCACCGCCAGACCGACTTCGGGCCAGAGGAACCCGTTTCTCAGTGTACCGGGAATCAGATATATCAGGCCATGATCAAACACGGCGTCGGCCATTTGTTCGATCAGCGCTGGCCAAATATCGTAAGCGCGCAACAGATACCGCAGCCGATCCAGGTTGGCGGGTCGGCCGCAGACAATCAAGACCCCGCGCCCGGCCTCCTTTTGTGCCCCAAGCCAATCAACAAGCGGCTGCAAAGGAGTCTGCGAGGCTTGGGCCGACTGCATGGCATAACGCACATCACCGCAATCGTGGACTGTGGTCTTTAGCCGTTCCCCTTCGCCGGTCGGGTGCAAAACGCCCGCCAGAGCCATGAATCCGACCCGGGCAAAGGGCCGCATAAGCTCCTTCACCTGATCCCAATCAAGATAGAGCTTAGCGGGCGCTACGCAGATGTTTTTCTGGTCGCGGGCGGCCTGATAACTATCCTGCACCCGGGCCTGACTATCGGTGGCGTAAGCCTCCAGCCGGGCAGGCTCGTACAATAAAAAAAGCGTCGTGGGAGCGGCGTAGTCAAAGAAGGTATCAAGTTGGGGATAGATCAAGGGCGTGAGGCTCTCCAGTCCGGGAAAAAGGCCCTCGTGCTTGATCTGCTCGATTAGCTGGCGCGCACGGGCCGCCGGCATATCCACCTGGGAGGCCAGGGTGCGAATTCGTCCGACCAGAGCCTTGATCTGGCCGGGCCGCAGGATGGCCTCCCGGGCCGGTGTTATCACGGCCTCGTCTATTTGGCTTATGGTCCGCTGGGAATCTACGCCAAAGCTGCGAATGGACTCCACCAGGTCGCCAAAAAACTCAATGCGCAGCGGATCATCATAGAGCGGCGAAAAGATATCCAGGATACCACCGCGCAGACTAAAGTCTCCATGCTCCTCGACAATCACCGCAGGCGTGTAACCGCCGGCGATCAATTTTTGTACCAGGCCATCGCGATCGATCTCCTCACCCGCTATGAGCAGCTCGCAATAATCGATCAGGGCATCTTTGGGCACCAGTTTCTGAATCAAGGCCCCAACCGTGGTAACGGTAATCGTCGCCCGTCCCCCTTCTATAAGCTGGTAGAGAGTGCGGATGCGCTGGGCGGCGGTCTGGCCATGAAAGGCCATGCGCTGATAGGCCATGATGTTGTAAGCTGGAAAAGAGAGCATCGCACGCCTGCCGTGATGTCCGACAAACAGTTCGAGGTCCCGTGTCAGATTCTCAGCGGCCTTGGCATCCTGCGCCACCAAGACCAGGGGCGCCGAGTGGAGCCGGGCAATTTGACTGGCGGCATATGCTCCGGCGCTGCCATCCAGGCCATAAAAATTGAATACCCCGCCGCCCCGGGGGAGGCGGTCACGGAGGTTGTTCCAATATGATTTTGCTTGATTTTGGGTCATAAACCTAATAGAAAAT
>CAZGPF010000195.1:2065-3549 GCA_964527275.1 uncultured Desulfosarcinaceae bacterium | reverse complement strand
CGACTATCCAGAGGTGGCTTTTGCCGGTCGTTCCAACGTGGGCAAGTCGTCATTGATCAACAAGCTGATCAACCGCAAGCGCCTGGTCAAGACCAGTTCCACGCCGGGCCGCACCCAGCTGATCAATTTTTTCACCGTCAACGCCGACCTCTCGCTGGTTGACCTGCCGGGCTTTGGCTATGCCCGGGTCCCCAAGGCGGTAAAACAGAAATGGGGCCCCATGGTGGAGACTTATCTCGCCGGCCGGCCCAACTTGAAGGCCGTGGTCCTACTCATGGACTTGCGGCGCACTCCTCGGCGGGAGGAGTTCAATCTCATCGACTGGCTGCTGCACTACCGCATTCCCATGATCCTGGTGCTGACCAAGGCCGACAAACTGGCAAGGTCCAAGCAGCTACAACAGCGCCGCATGGTTGCCGAGGTCTTGGAGGTCGCCGCCGAAGACCTGCACCTCTTTTCCGCCAAGAGCGGCCTGGGCAAAGAGAATCTTTGGGCCCTGATCGAACAGATCACCGGGGCTGCATGAAGGCTGTAGAATATAGGGGCAACGACGCAGGATGCAAAAGAGAGTTTTAGCACCATACAAAAATTTCAAATCGGGATTCGTGGCCATAGTGGGCGCGCCCAACACCGGCAAATCGACCTTGCTCAATCGCATATTGGGCCAGAAAATCTCCATCACTTCCAAAAAACCCCAAACCACTCGCAACCGCATCCTGGGAATCGCTGACCTCCCCGACGCCCAGCTGATATTTCTGGATACGCCGGGAATCCACCGGGCCGGCAAACCTCTCAACACGCGCATCGTGGATGTGGCCCTATCCGCCCTGGCCGATGTGGACCTGGTGCTGGTACTGGCCGACATGTTGGCCCCGGACGGCGATGCCGAGCAGTATATGCTGAAAAAGCTCAAAACCCATGCCACGCCGGCCATACTGGCGCTCAACAAGATCGACCGGGTGGAGAGATCCAGTTTGCTGGCCCGCATGGATACCTGGTCCCGACGCTTTGATTTCAGAGCCCTCGTGCCTATATCCGCCCTGCGCGGGCAGCAGGTGGACCAGCTGCTCAAGGCCCTGTGCGACGCCTTGCCCCAGGGCCCGCCCCTCTATCCGCCGGGCAGCCTCACCGACATGCCCGAAAGGTTCATCGCAGCCGAGATGATTCGCGAAAAGGCCTTTCGCCTCACCGGCGAGGAGATTCCGTACTCGGTGGCCGTGACCGTAGATCAATTCCAGGAGCATAAAAAGGGGCGTCTGGTCCGCATCGTGGCCTCTATCCACGTGGAGCGCGATTCGCAAAAAGGCATCGTCATCGGCAAGGGCGGCCGCAAACTTAAGGAGATCGGCCAGGCCGCACGCCGGGAGATCGAACGCATGGTGGGCACCCAGGTCTATTTGAAACTCTTTGTGCGCGTACAGAAGAATTGGTCCAAAGATACCAAGGCGCTACGACGCTTCGGCTACTAAAAAGTGAACAGGCCC
>CAZGPF010000195.1:431-1965 GCA_964527275.1 uncultured Desulfosarcinaceae bacterium | reverse complement strand
ACCTCTTATGCACTTCAACCCTCTGAACAGGTACGGATCATTGAATAATTATGGTCGTATCATTCCACCCCATCATTAAAGCCGATCAGAATATCATCTGTGCCGGACGAGAGCCTGGACCGGAAGATCTGGCGGCCATAAAGCAGGCCGAGGCGGTAATTTTATCCCAGGGCTGTTCCGAGGCGCTCTATCGCCTGGCGCGTAGTAACTGTGCCCACATATTCCCCAACATCGACACGCGCTTCGATTATCCGGGCAAGCGCGGGCAGATCCAACTGTTTGCCCGCCTGGGTCTTGACCATCCGCCAACGGAGTGCTTTGATTCCGTGGCGCGGTTTTATGCTTCCTCCTATTGCCCCGCCTTCCCGGCGGTGGTGAAACTGGACTGGGGCGGTCAGGGCGAGACCGTGTTCGAGGTGCGTCATTCCAGAGATCTGTCCGCAGTGCTCAACCGGGTGCGAACTTTTGAAGCCTCCGGTCAATACGGATTTCTGATCCAGGATTTTATTCCCTCCGGCCGCCGCGCCTTGCGGGTGGTGGTCATCGGTACCCATATCGAGAGCTATTGGCGGGTTCAACCGTCCGGGGATGCATTCGGCGCCAGCCTCGCCACTGGGGCGTATATCGTTCAAGACTCCGCGCCCGTGTTACAGCGCGAGGCCAGAAAGGCTGTCCACGATTTTTGCGGCCATAGCGCATTGCAGCTGGCCGGTTTCGATTTTATTTTTGATGCTCACCGCCTGGCCGACGGCATACGCCAACCCCTGGCCCTGGAGATCAACTATTTTTTCGGTCGCGACGGCCTGGGCGGCTCCCAGGCCTACTACCAGATCCTGAAGGCGCAAACAGACGCCTGGCTGAAAAGTTTATCTGCATGCTGAAGAGGAGTTGTGACCCATGACGGATCAGGTCGGTCCTTATGCCTACGATCTGAACGAGGCCCAGTTGAAGGCCGAGCGGCGTAAGGCTCGCGATTTGCGCGCCTCCCAGTGGTGGAAACGCCGTTGCGCCAAGGGAATTTGCCACTACTGCCGGCAACCCACGCCGGCCAGGGAGCTGACCATGGACCACATAGTGCCCATGGCCCTCGGTGGAAAGAGCACCAAAGGCAACCTGGTTCCCGCCTGCAAGCAGTGCAATACCCAAAAAAAACAGCTGCTCCCCATGGAGTGGGATGCCTATCGGCAAGGCCCCTTCTAACGGGGACACAGAAAACAAGGGGGCAAGTCTTCATTCTTAACATAGGCGAAGGATACGAATACAAAACACTGCATCGTTAAGCCTATGGAGGGAATGGAAATGGCGCGATCTTGCTGGTCAGCGAATCTTGCGTCGATTTCATAAAGGTAAACTATATTTACACGCAAAAGCCGGACAAGGAAATTCCGGCCCTTAAAGAGCTTGCTGACAGGCCGTCCATAGATCAGATCAGCGCTGTAGTGGCTACGGTTTCCTGGAAAGAAGCCGGTTTGTCACGAGACATCAAAATGTAGTTTTGCAGACAATATTCAGGTGCAAGGTTAAAAGAGATCGA
>CAZGPF010000195.1:0-421 GCA_964527275.1 uncultured Desulfosarcinaceae bacterium | reverse complement strand
TGTTTCTCAGGCAAGCCACAGGTACGAAAAAAGAATGAATAGCAGCAGGGCGCTAAAAAGGAAAATGAAGGATGCTAAAAAAAAGCTGTCTTTGTCAAGAATAAAGCCTGACCCTTTTGTTTCTCTCGTTGGATTGATGAAAACTATAGGTAGGGGAACAGTTTGGAGAGTCTCTGTTCAACCTTTTTTTGATCTGTTTTGGAAAGATGACCGATCTTTCTGAGAATGAATCTATTATCGAGTGTGAATAGCTTCATGCTCACAACAGACGGAGCAGATAACCCTGATGCTTTCTTGTTCTTTATTCAACAGTCCAAAGGCCAGGGTGCATTTTTCTGGCTTGTTATCATTGCCAGGACGGAGTGTTCTATTTCAGTAGAAAAACTGCCATCATTCGACAGAACGAGCGCGGGTCTTCTTT
>CAZGPF010000194.1:0-3558 GCA_964527275.1 uncultured Desulfosarcinaceae bacterium | reverse complement strand
GGAAAATTCAAAATCGAATTCAGCATGAAAGGACAACGCATATGACCGCAGGTTTTGAATCTCAAATCGTCGCCTATTGTTGCAAGTACTGCGCATACGCGGCCGGAGATCTGGCCGGTTCCATGCGCCTGGACTACCCCTCCAACGTAAAGGTGGTGCAGGTACCGTGTACCGGGCGGGTTGACATCATTCACCTGCTACGCGCCCTGGAGGGGGGTGCCGACGCCGTTTACGTGGCCGGCTGACTGGAAGGCGAATGTCATTTCCTGGAAGGAAATCTCAAGACTCGTCGTAAGGTCGAATACGTCAAAAGAACCCTCAAAGAGATCGACATGCAACCAGAGCGCGTCGAGATGTTCAACCTCTCGTCAGCCCAGGGACCGCGTTTTGCCGAGATCGCAACCGAGATGACGGCTCAAGCCCAGAAACTGGGACCGAGCCCCGTAGGACAAACAGCGAACTGAACCCGAACTGTAATACAATCGCCGGCGTCGCCGCCCTGCCGGTCAAGCGCAAAAACCCGGTTTGACCCGTCGGCTAGCCATCCGGCCAACCGCATAAGAGGTGAAAAAATGATTATCGCTGACCGAAAACCCTTGAAAGAGATCCAGGAGATGATCAAGGACTGTGACAACATAATGCTTGTCGGCTGCAAGGGATGCGTGACGGTCTGCAATGTGGGCGGTCTAAAAGAGGTGGAGATCCTGGCCTCCATCCTGCGCATCGCCCGCAAGAAAGACGGACGCCCTTTACAGATCGAAGAACGAATTTTAGAGCGCCAGTGCGATCCGGAGTACGTGGAGCAGATCCGCAATGAATACGACCGCTTCGATGCCGTGCTCTCATTGGCCTGCGGTGTGGGGCCCCAGTTTCTCTCCGAGGCCTATCCCGACCAACGCTTCTTTCCCATGGTTAACACCAAATTCATGGGTGGAGCCGTATCCCACGGCATCTGGGAAGAGCGCTGCGCCGGCTGCGGCTCCTGCGTGATCCACTATTACGACGGTCTGTGCCCGGTCTCCCGCTGCTCCAAGAGCATCCTGCACGGCCCCTGCGGCGGCAGCGCCGATGGTAAGTGCGAAATCTCCAAGAAGATCGAATGCATCTGGGACAAAATAGTCAAGAGGAAGGTGGAGCAGGGGCGGCTGGATGACCTGCTGATTCAGAGAGCAAACAAGGACTGGCGGACGGCCCGCGACGGTGGCCCACGCAAGAGCGTAAGGGAGGAGTTGGTGCAATGAGCGATAACGGCTATGTATCAGGCAGTAATTTTGAAAAAGTGCTCAAGGCCGGCCATTTTGCCTTTACCGGTGAGTGTGGCCCCCCCAAGGGCGCCAATGTAGAGCATCTGCAAGAGAAGATGGAACCCCTCAAGGGCATGGTGGACGCCGTCAACGTGACCGACAACCAGACTGCGGTGGTGCGTATGTCTTCTAAGGCGGCCAGCGCCCTGATGGTCCAGGCCGGCATGGAACCCAATTTCCAGATGGTGTGCCGCGATCGCAACCGTATCGCCATGCAGAGCGACATCCTCGGTGCCCACGCCCTGGGTATCCGCAACATGCTCTGCCTCTCTGGTGACCACCAGCAGTTCGGCAACCACCCCCAGTCCAAGAACGTCTACGATATCGACTCCATGCAGCTCATCGCACTGGTCAAAAAGATGCGCGACGAGGGCAAATTCGATAACAACGAAGAGATCGACGTGCCACCGGCGATCTTTATCGGCGCAGCTTCCAATCCCTTTGCCGATCCCACCGACTACCGCGTCCACCGGCTGGCCAATAAAATTGCCGCCGGCGCAGACTTTATCCAGACCCAGTGCATCTACAACATGCCGCGTTTCCGCGAGTTCATGAAAAGAGCAGTGGACATGGGATTGACGGAAAAGGCCTACATCCTGGCCGGCGTGACTCCCATGAAGTCGGCCGGCATGGCCAACTACATGGCCAAGTTCGTACCCGGCATGGACGTACCCGCCGAGCTGATCAACCGCATCAAGGGAGCGGGCAAGGGCAAGATGGGCGAAGAGGGCATAAAGTTCGCCATCGAGCAGATAGAAGAGTTCAAGGAGATGGAAGGTGTCGCCGGTGTTCACCTGATGGCCATAGAATGGGAGCACAAAGTGCCCGAGATCGCCGAGCGGGCCGGAGTGTTGCCGCGCCCTAAGGTGGACTGATATGCATAACAGGGATGGTGTTTAAAAGGTTAAAAGTCTAGCGTGTAAAGGGTAGCACTCCGCGCCGGCCGCTTTTCAACATCGGCCGGCGTTGCTACGCAGACATCGCCTGCACCACAAAGCGTGGGAGCGATATCCGGCTTGCAGGCCACAAAATGCACATGGAAATAGATGCCGAGCCAAATAGTTCCCTCCCCTTACTGGAGTAGGGCAGGGTGCGGTGGCTTTGTTGTTCAGGCACTGGCTGCAGGATAAAATATCCGCTAAGGCGAAAAACTTCTACTAACATTATCTCGTGTTTAACCGTCCTCATCAGCGGCTCATATTTGTGATCTTATCTAAAGCCGTACCTTCCTATTTTGCAAAACCCCTATCAATCAACCCTCTGGACCAGTAATCCTGCAACTCGCCGTCTGGCCGGCGCACGATTATCAAGCCCTCTACCTCCGCCAGGCTATTGAGCAGGGCCACGCCCCGAAAGGCATCAAGGACCATCAGGGCCGTGGCCAGACCGTCGGCCAGGGTGCAGTTGGGAGCCACCACCGTGGCGCTCACCACCCCGTGGGAGACCGGGTAGCCGCTGCGCGGATCTATGATATGAGAGTAGAACCGGTCACCGATGCGCGCAAAGTTGCGATAGTCCCCGCTGGTGGCCATGGCCCGATCCTCCAGGAAGAGCGCCTTGTAAACCGCAGTGGCCGCAGCCGTTTTTTCGGGACGGTTGATGCCCACCTTCCAGGCCTTGCCGTCCAGGCGGCGGCCGGCGGCAAAGACTTCTCCACCTAGCTCCACCAGATAGTCGGCATATCCGTCATCCTTGAGCAGCCGGGCAACGCGATCCACTCCGTAGCCTTTGGCAATCGAGGCCAGATCCACGGTGACCTGGGCGAGGCGTTTACGCAGATATCCCCTGGGCGACACCTCGATAAGGTTAAAACCCACCAATGCCAAGGCCTGTTCAATCTCCTGGCGTGGTGGTGGATGGTCAATAGGACCCGCGCGGCCAAAACCCCAGAGATTAACCAGGGGATCGACGGTGCCGTCCCAGGCCCCCTGGGTGAGTCGATGGATATCGGTGGCTGCCAGCATTACCTTTAAAAAATCTTCGGAGATGGCAAATGGTCGCGAAGTCTCTGTGAGACGATTAAAGCGGCTGATTTCGCTCTCTTCAAGATAGGTGGACATGCTGCGGGTGAGATGCTCCAGGAGTGCGTCGATGCGGACCTTGAGCGGGGCGGTTCGAATCGTGGCCGGCGCCAGCACCTTGATATTATAGGTGGTCCCCATGGCGCGGCCCCGCAGGCGATGTTCCGTTGTCTCCGCCGGGACGAGAGCGGGGATGCAAAGCAGCAACATGGCGCTTGTGAGGATTGTAAAAT
>CAZGPF010000193.1:0-3563 GCA_964527275.1 uncultured Desulfosarcinaceae bacterium | reverse complement strand
AAAACAAGAGTAGTACTTTTAATGTGGATCACGCTGAATAGTTACGAAAATTTTAGGGCGCGCGAAAACGTCCCTCGCCGTGAAGTCGGCTAAACAGCAATACCGAGGCCTGGTATTCAGATGGGGCGGGCGCTAAAGAGTAACCAGCATTGGAAAATTTTTTTGCTTTACTAATATAGGTAGTATTCGGGAGCGTTAGACGCTTTTCAAAATAAAATAAAAAATGCAAATGAATAATTTGAATAATTTGAATAAGTTGTTGACAAAACCTATAGTTATGGGCTAGGGTCGCCCAGATGTTTGGCTTCTCGACTATCTGTTCCTTTGTTAATTGCAGTCATGGAAGTCGCTTTCGGGGCTGCTCCTTATTGAAGTATAGTGGGTAATATTTTGAAATCATTAAAAATATTTACAACCGTCCTGGCTATCGTGGGTCTGCTTAGTGGTTGCGGCCACATGGCTCCTCCCGATTCTTCAACGAAATCCGATGGATCGGTCTCCTCGCAAAATCTTGCAAAAGAGAACCGTGCGGCGACCTTGCCCGAAGATCCGGTCGCGGCTGCCCCCGGTTCAGTCCCTGCCTTTGAATATCCTCAGCTGGACGCACCGGAATCTGCTTCCCGGCAGGCCTCGGATGATGAGGCCGAAGATGATGCCGGCGACATTGCGGACAAGGAGGAGCAGTCCCTTCTGGATGAAGCCCTTGGATTCTGTGAGTTGGCCCAGAGCTTCTGGCAGAAGGGGGAGCTTGACAACGCCCTGGAATCGCTGGACAAGGCCTACTCCCTGATCCTGGGGGTCAACACCCTCGAAAACGCTAAATTGATCCAGCAGAAAGAGGACTTACGGTTTCTGATCTCCAAACGCATCCTGGAGATCCATGCCTCCCGCAACATCGTGGTCAACGGAAATCACGATGAGATCCCCATGGTGATGAACTCCCATGTGGAAAAGGAGCTCAAGCTCTTTACCGGTCCCGAGAGAAAATTTTTCGTCGAGTCCTATAAGCGCTCTGGACAGTATCGAGACTACATCCTGGGGGCGCTGCGCAAGGCCGGGCTGCCCGAAGAGCTTTCGTGGCTGCCGCTGATCGAAAGTGGTTTTAAAGTCAGAGCCTTCTCCAGGGCGCGCGCCCTGGGCTTATGGCAGTTCATCCCTTCCACCGGGTATAAATTCGGTCTCAAACGCAACAAGTATATCGATGAACGCTTCGATTTCATTAAGTCCACCGACGCCGCCATCGCCTACCTGCAAGAGCTGCACAGTATATTCGGCGATTGGGCTACGGTGCTGGCGGGCTACAATTGCGGCGAAGGCCGCGTACTCAAAGTCATCCGTTCCCAAAAGGTCAACTATCTGGATAATTTCTGGGATCTCTACCAGCGGCTGCCACGGGAGACGGCACGCTATGTTCCCAGGTTCTTTGCCACTTTGCACATCGTTAAAAATCCTGGCAAATACGGTTTTGATGACCTGTCCGCCGGGGCACCGCCACGATTTGAAACCCTGGAAATTAACCGTCAGGTCCACCTCAAGTATATCGCCGAGTCGATTGGATCTGACCTGGAGACGCTCAGAGCGCTCAACCCCGAGCTGCGCTACAATATCGTGCCGCCGGAGCCCTACAAGCTTCGCGTGCCGCACGGCCGCAAAGAGAACCTCCGGACGGCGATAAAGACCATCCCGGTAGCCAAGCTGCCTCAACGCGCCTATGTATGGCACCGTGTCAGGTATGGCCAGAACTTGTCCGCTATCGCACGCCGCTACCGCACTAGCGTCAGCGCCATCATGCGAGCCAACAATCTGCGCCGGCGCAACATGATTCGCGCAGGCAAGCGCCTCAAGATACCCCTGCGCGGATATAAAACCTCCAAATCGGTTGCCGTGCAGCGACCGACCGCCCCCCGTCGCACAACGGGCCTGCACTATGTTCGCAAAGGAGACTCCCTCTGGATTATCGCTAAACGTTACGGCACAACGGTCAAAAAGATCAAGAAGGCCAATGGGCTCTATTCAAACCGCCTGGCAATCGGCCAGCGCTTGAAGGTCCCGGGCGTTAAACGCGAACCGCTGCCCGATACGAGCCGCTTGAACACCTATCGGGTCCAACGCGGCGACAGCCCCTATACCATCGCCCGCAAGCACCAGATACAACTTGAACGCCTGCTGCGCATCAACAGGCTGACCCCTCGGAGCAAGATCTTCCCGGGTCAGAAGCTGTTTGTTGAGTAGGGCTTCAAGCTATCCCATGTATCTTCCAACATGCTGATATAATTCGATGTAGTGAATTGTTCCCAAACTTTAACCGCAGAACTGGAAAAAACTTGACACCTTTTCCACATGCTGGTTATACCCCTGAACATCATCAGCCCCTTCAGAGAGGGGGCGTACAGAGCCCTTAGTATGGAACCGGTTTCGTTCAGCCAGGAATACATTTGAGGCTTAAAAATGCCAAAAGTAACACAGCTAAAAACTGCGCGCCAACTCGCTGAAAAACACAACCTCTCAGGACCGTGTTTGCGTGAGGCCATGCCATACTTAAATGCATTTGCCGACAAGCGCATGGTGCTGAAAATTGGCGGCTCAGTATTAAACGACCTAAAATTGCTGCCGCATTTAATTGATGACGTGGTCTTCATGAAAAAGGTCGGCATCGATGTGGTCCTGGTGCATGGCGGCTCCCGGCATATGAATAGAGCCATGCAAGCAAGAGGACTGACGCCGGAATATATCGATGGTTTGAGGGTGACCTCCAAAGAGGTTCTTGGCATAGCCGCCGACTGTTTTTTCAAAATTAGTTTGATGATCAAAACCGAGATAGAGAAGCGCGGCTTACGGTCTGTTATTTTCGACGGGCATAGTGGGCTTGTCCGCGCCACGATCAAAGACAAGAAGCTTGGTTATGTTGGCGTGCCTGAATATGTTGATGTGGATAAATTGAATAGTTTAGCAAAAAATACAATCCCGGTCGTATCGGCCATAACATCGGGAATGAATCCTGATGATCCGGGTTTCAATGTCAATGCCGACAGCGTAGCAGGTATCATTGCTTCCAGTATACGCGCCGAGAAGTTAATTTTGATGACCGACGTCGATGGCGTTTTGGATGACCATGACCATCTGATACCGAGCCTCACCGTGAGCGAAGTTGAACAGTTGATAGAAATCGAGACCATCAAGGGCGGCATGATCCCCAAGGTGGCCACATGTCTATCCGCGCTGAGGGGCGGCACTAGAAAATGCCATATCATAAGAGGTTCCGTGAACTCCTTTATTGACGAAATACTCACTGATCAAGGGGTGGGAACGGAGTTCATCCATGGGGATTCAGAAGATAGCTCAGCGGCTATAGAGGCTTCATGAAAATGATTTTGACCATATTATCGACCGGAGATATTCTTCAGGACCATCTCCTCCCTCTAGGCTTGCCAAAACCATTTTCTTGCAGCCCAAATTATCGCCTTGCCAGGTTTCTGAACCGCCGGGGCCGCAACCCTTCCTAAAACCATAGTAACTACTCAGCGTAATGGCAAAAAGCACAAAAAAGCATGAACTATAACGAT
>CAZGPF010000192.1:0-3565 GCA_964527275.1 uncultured Desulfosarcinaceae bacterium | reverse complement strand
GCTATATGGAAAGGCCTGAAGGGCCGAAGATGAAGTGCTCTGAGTAGTTACAATGGCGCTTAGGGTTCACGCTTCACTTTGGAGGGCTTGCGCCTTGGTTGCAACTGATATTTGCGAACCGCGCGCTTGTGTTCTGCAAAATTGGTCGAGAAGTGGTGTGTGCCGTCTTTTTTAGAGACAAAGAACAGGAAATCGGTCCGTGCCGGGTACAAAGCAGCCTCAATGGCGGCCCGTCCAGGGTTGGCGATGGGCCCGGGTGGCAGGCCCCTGATTACATAAGTGTTGTAGGGCGTCGGGGTCTTCAGGTGTTTGCGTGTGATGTTGCCGTCAAAATCTTCGATACCGTAAATCACGGTGGGGTCACTCTCCAGCCGCATTTTCTTTCTGAGGCGGTTATGAAATACAGATGCGATGATGGGCCGTTCGCCAGGATCGCCGGTCTCTTTTTCAATGATAGAGGCCAGGGTGACAATCTGGTGTACAGATAGCCGGAGTTCTTCGGCGCGACCATACCAGCTAAGTTGAAACTGGTCGTAAAACCGGTTTACCATATTGATCACAATGGTTTGGGCGGCAACGTCCCTGGCAAAAAAATAGGTGTCCGGGAAAAGATAACCCTCCAGGGAGCGGGCCTTGTCCGATAGTGTGCGCGCCAGGCTGACATCGGCAGTCGACCGGAGAAAGTCCTCCGCAGATCCCAGACCCCGGGCGGCCACCTCCGCGGCGATCTGTTGCAGATTATATCCTTCCGGAATGGTGAGTCGGTAGAGATTGGGCTTGCCGCCAACCACAACCTGTAGGATCTGGAAAGGCGTCATCGTGGCGTTGAGTCGGTATTCACCGGCTTTTAGATTCTTGGCATGGCCCTTGATTCGGGCCAGCCATTTAAAACGCCGACCATCTGTAATCAACCCCGCGGCCTGCAATCGAGCGGCAAGGGTTCCGAGATTTTCCCCGGCACGAATAGTCAGGATGACCGCCTCGCCCTGGACGTCCGCCGGCGCGTTCGCGAACCGGTATATCAGCGTCCCGTGCCAGGCCGCGATGCCGACAGTCATTAAAAGCGCGCCGATAAGCAGTAATCTAAAGGTTTTCAAACCCTACATCCTTTTGTCCCGGGAGTTGTTGTCTCTCTGTCCCATGACCCGCAAGTAGCGGTTCGTAAGCAATTTCAAACGCCGCGTGCGGCGGGTTACTTTCCGGGCTGGCGGCGCAATTGGCGGATGTCTCCAATGCGAATGGTCAACTGAATGGTGTCAAAATATTCTATTAGGGGTATCACAAATTTTCGGGACGCTCCAGCCATAAGCTTGAACTGTGGAGTGGATATTTGACTGTTGGCTAACAGATAATCCGTCAACTTCTTTTTTAATGCTTCCAGGTGCGGACGATAGTAGTAGAGATCCTCCTTTATCTTGACCACCGCGCCTTCAGCGGCCAGGAGGTCCAAAACCGGGGCGGCCTGTTCTAACGGCGCTGCCAGATCACGGCGGATATCTTTAAAATAGGGCGGCGTTAAACCGCCGTCACGATAAGCCGCCAGAATTTGTCGGCGCAGAGTCTGCTGGTCTAACGCCAGGGCGACCTTGTGACCCGCAAGAGATACGATCTCTTCCGCCTGTCTGACCCGCTCGGTTTTGAGCAGGTGGCGCAGCACGATGCCGAAGGCCTTGGCGCCGATGCCCATGGGCAGCGAAGACTTAAGTTCTTCTTTGGGAATTCCCGGTTTGAGGGAAAATTTACGGTGATAGTCTTCAATGCGGACTATGGCATGATCACCAATGGCATCAAAAGTCACCCGATGAATGAAGGTGGGACGCTCCTTATCGATCTGGAAGATGATCCGTTGCGACATCATAGCTTGCAGCGCTTGATCCAGGCGTTTGTCCGCCTGGTTGGTCATTATCTTGAGGTCTTTGCGTGAACAGCCGCTATAACCAGCCTCCCGTATATGGCTCTGAAGGCCTACTAGCGGATCATCTCCGGCCACCGCGTTCAAATAATCCAGCAGCTCCGGCTTATTGGGTTTATGCTTGGCCGCTATGGGGACGATGATGCGGCCGCCGCCGATGGTGCGCGCCGGTGAATAACTGCGCAGCACGTAGCGATCATCCTTGATCAGGGTGACCGGGGTCTTCAGACGGATCTGGGCCAGACCCGACTCACCAGGCTCTAACTTTTCGCCATCGAGCAAGACGACGATACCCATGACCTCGCTGGTGCCGCTGTGAAATCGCACCCGGGTCCTGTTGCGCATGCTTTTCCGGTTGCCGGCCAGGTAGTGCAAGGTCCCATCCACCATATAGCTGGGCGTCAAGGTGTCGGGCAGGGTCACGACATCGCCGCGGCTGACCGACGATCTGTCCAGGCCCTGAAAATTGATCGCCGTGCGCATGCCCGCGCTCGCCGTGGCGACACTATGGTTATGGACCTGCAGCCCTCTGACCTTCGAAGTGACGCCCGAAGGATATAGCATTATGCGTTCACCCTTGCCTACCTTGCCGGACGTCAGAGTGCCGGTGATCACCGTGCCAAAACCCTGCATGGTAAATACGCGGTCCACCGGCAGGCGAAACAAGCCGCTATCGGCGCGCGCCGTGATCCGCAGGCTCAAGTCATCAAGGGCGGAAATGAAATCGGCTAATCCATCTCCGGTGGTAGAAGAGACCGGTATGACCGCTGCCTGCTCAAGAAAAGTACCCCGTGTAAAATCGGAGATCTCCTCTTTGACCAGCTCCAGCCACTCTTCATCCACCATATCGGTCTTTGTCACGACGACCACGCCATGGCGAATATCGAGCAGCGAACAGATCTCCATGTGCTCGCGAGTTTGGGGCATGATGCCTTCATCCGCCGCCACCACCAGGGCCACGATGTCGATGCCCGTGGCGCCGGCGACCATGTTCTTGATGAATTTCTCGTGCCCCGGCACATCGACAATCCCGATGGTGCGACCATTTGGAAGCGCAAGGCAGGCAAACCCCAACTCGATGGTGATGCCGCGGGCCTGCTCCTCCTTCAGCCGATCCGTATTGACACCAGTCAGCGCCTTGATCAGGCTCGTTTTACCGTGGTCGATATGACCTGCCGTTCCCAGTATGATTTGCTTCAAGGCCACACATCTCCCAGATGGGTTGGGCACCGCGAGTTTTTATACAGCTTCCTGAAATATCATTGCCGGCCGGGACCAGGGTTCATGCGGGCCTTGCGCTTGCTGTCCAGGCGCAGGTATTCGGTAACATAGGCCAGCACCACCAGCGCCGCGCAGAGCCCAACGATGAATAGAAGGGGGGCATGGGGATAGAAAAAGCGCGACACGATTACTCCAAGTAGCGTCCCCATAACCGCACGTATGATAAACACCTGAATGCGTCCCATTAGCCATGGCTCCATGTTCTGAGTTGTCGTAAAGCCTGGACACTATATGAGTTGCTAAGGAGGGTCAATAGGGTGGCGGAAAGACGGCGGAGCATTGAAACTCCTTGACGATAGCCGGAGCCCTTTGTTAACTTTCAAACCTCAAGCTTATAAATCCGTAACTACTCAGCGTAATGGCAAAAAGCAC
>CAZGPF010000191.1:0-3576 GCA_964527275.1 uncultured Desulfosarcinaceae bacterium | reverse complement strand
ACCTCATCATGGCGCCTTGCGCCAACAGGAAAAGATCATGACCATCGCTCGCATCGTAGCCGTTTCAACCAGCCGGAAAAAGGGTCATAAAAAGAGCAACCTCACCGAGGGCGTCCTGATCCCCGGGCACGGTCTGGACCAGGATGCCCATGCCGGCGACTGGCACCGCCAGGTCAGCCTGCTGGCCATGGAGAGCATCGCCCGTATCCAGGCCAAGGGCCTGGATGTCGAGCCGGGCAATTTTGCCGAAAATATCACCACCCAAGGCCTAGAGTTATGGAACCTGCCCATCGGCACGCGGTTGCGGCTGGGTAGTGAAGCCCTTGTCGAAGTGACCCAGATCGGCAAAGAGTGCCACAATCGCTGCGCCATCTTTCACCAGGTCGGCGACTGCGTCATGCCCACGGAGGGAATCTTTGCCATCGTAATCGACGGGGGAACAGTGCGACCCGGCGACGATATCAGGGTTCAGAGAGCCCGCGCATGAAACGCATGCACGATGGGCACGACCGGGTCATCGACTACCTGCGCATCTCCATCACCGACCATTGCAATCTTCACTGCCGCTATTGCATCCCTTTTGACGGTCGGAAAAAACTGCATATGGGCGACATCCTCTCCTACGAGGAGATCTTCGCCATCGCCCGGGCCGCGACGCGCTGCGGAGTAACCAAAGTCCGCCTCACCGGCGGCGAACCGCTGCTGCGCAAAAACATGCTCCGGCTTTGCCGCATGCTCTCTTCACTTCCCCAGATCAGCGACTTATCGGTGACCACCAACGGCGTGCTCCTGGAAGCCATGGCCGCCGATCTAAAGGCGGCCGGGGTCAACCGCATCAACGTCAGCCTCGACACCCTGGATCGGGAGCGCTATCGACAGATCACCGGCAGCGACAACTTGAACCGGGTGCTGGATGGCATTGAGCAAGCCGCCGCCGCTGGCCTGTCGCCCATCAAAATCAACATGGTGCCCATGCGGGGCGTCAATGACGATGAAATCATCTCGCTGGCACGCTGGACCCGTAAGGCCCCCCTGGATATACGGTTCATTGAATTGATGCCCACCAGTGGTTGGGCCCGTGAACAACACGACCAACTCTTCATTCCTATGGATGAAATTCGCCGACGCGTGGAATCGCTCGGCCCCTTGGAGATGCTGCCCCAGATAAAAACCCGCGGACCGGCCGTCTATGCGCGCCTGTCTGCGTCCCAGGGCCGCGTGGGTTTCATCGCCGCCCTCAGCCACCACTTCTGCTCTACATGCAACCGTCTGCGTCTGACCTGCGATGGCAAACTGCGCGTCTGCCTGTTTGCCGAAGAAGAGATCGACATCAAGACCCCCTTGCGTCAAGGCGCCACAGAGAGTGAACTCGCACAGATCATCCAGACCGCCACGGCGGCAAAACCCAAGCAGCATGACCTGAATAGCAGCGGCACCAAACCGGTCGCCGGTCGCGTGATGCGCGCCATCGGTGGATGAGGTTAAAACAGGTGCAACTTGCTTCGATAGGCCTCGATCACTTCTGACGGGTCGTCGGTAAGGATGAGATGCTCCTTGATCCAGCCGGGGGCGCGTGCCTGTTCTACCATGGTTGTGATCTGGTTTTGCATGCTGTCCCAATAGCCCCGGTTGCCTTCGGTGTCGAATAGAATGATGGGCACCCTTTCCATAATCGACAGTTTCATGTTGCACAGGGTGATACCCAACTCTTCCAACGTACCCAGCCCGCCGACGTTGAATATGGGAAACGAGGCGATTTCGAACCACTTCTGGCGACTGTGGCGACAAGTGGCCTGAAACACCTGGCAGAAATCGACATTGGTGGTCAGAGGCTGGTCGGTAATCTCTAGGAAGTTGGCTCCCGACAAGATGTTGCGCTGCCGGGCCATGGTGTTGGCGACTTCCATCACACCGCTGCCGCCGCCGGTGACAACCCCCAGATGATTTCCCCAGAACGAGACCAGGGCATCCAGCAGCCCGCCCAAGCGTTGCTCGCCGGCCGCCGAGAGCGGTAAGTTAGATCCGTAGAAGGCGAAAAGCATCGCTTTGTGGAAATCGGCCAGCCGCTCGGGCACCACAAAATAACCTTTGCCGTCGCGCATGGTGTGCGCCATCAGTTTGCGGTTGAGTCCACAGACCCAATAGACCTCGATGCCGAAGGCGTGATACTCCTTCAGCCGGCCATGATCGTCCTCGGACAAGAAGGGTCCGTGTTCCCAGGAGGGCTGAAAAAAATAGAGCGCCGCGAGCCGGCCATCGGCGGCCAGGTTGATGATATCGCGATGCTCCACCAGGTTGGGAAAATAGTTGAGCACCAGAACCGCAGGCCTCTTTTTAACCATGCGGTCGAGGCGCGAGGTGGCGTAGGCATGGGGAGCGCTAAAGCGCCGGCGGTAGTCGTGACACCCGGATGAGCTGTGGGCCTTGGCGTACTCTGGGCCGCCGGCCTGGCCCTTGGTGACGAAGCGGGCTTTTTTCAGACCGCCGTCAGCCGGTTTAACGACTGCCATGGGCTTTGTAAGAAGATGGCAGGTATGCTCCGGCTGGGCTTCGAATTTGCGGCCCAGTTGTCGCATGCTGTCATAACTGTATGGCCTGGGGCTGGAGCTGTAAATGTTACGCCGCGCCGCGATCTTGTTTTTGGGCGCGCCATAGATTTTGGCACTGATCAACGGATTTACAATGGTGTGGGAGGTGTTGTTGACTATCTCCAGATAGGTACGGATGCCCCGGGTCTTGATCGGATCGAGGACGGTAGCCGACAGGTTGCGGCCCAGGGAAAACCCGCTTTGCAGCACGACGTAATGTACATTCAGATACATGGAACAGGTCGTGATCACCCCCTGCCCCGGCGGAATTATCAGGTTGGGCACCGTGCGTTTGATCTGGTAGCGGTTGAGCATCTCGCGGCCATCCGCAAATAGCAGGATGTGGCCAAAGGTCTTGTGGTCGATCTCCTCGCGCAGCTCGCACACGACTCTATGGGGTGCAATCACGATGCTGCCATCGCTGGAGATGGCCGTGGAGGCCGGCAGCTTCATCTCGGCCCTCTCAATGGCGGCCATCACCTCTTCAGAACTTAGCAAGGCGTCTGGATCGCAAAAGACCATGCGCCCCACCGGTAGTCCCGCGACAAAAAAAGCGGCCAGTTGATCCAGGGAAGGATAACCAGGAATCGCCGCCGATGCGGTTTGGGTGATCACCAACCGGTCGCCGTGCAAGCGCTCCAAGGTGGGCGGAGCGTTGGTAATCCGCACCCCCAGACGGGCAATGCGCGAGCGCTCACTGAAGACGATGTGTTCCGGCTGCTCCTTCAGCCGTTGAACCATAGCGGCGGAAAAACCGAAACTGGTCTCAAAGGTTATGCAGTGCCTGTTGTGACTGAGAACCTTCGAAATCACGCCGTCATCCGATTGCAGCATCCCACGCAAGCCTCTAGCGTCTCGTATCTGGTGGACCATGCAGACTCCTCAATGTTGATGAGCTGGGCTCAAAAATTTCGTAAGCGTTCACAGGGTACTGAATCTGCTTCGTTGCCGGGCCTTTGAGGTACCAAAGTACATCTGCTTTGCCCGG
>CAZGPF010000190.1:0-3609 GCA_964527275.1 uncultured Desulfosarcinaceae bacterium | reverse complement strand
GCTATATGGAAAGGCCTGAAGGGCCGAAGATGAAGTGCTCTGAGTAGTTACCTTTCTTTTTGCCTATCTGTTCGGGTTGTCATATGGTGGCCGTATGATACGCAACTCCAACGGTCGCTGGATCCTGGCATCACAATACTTTCTATATTTCGGCGTCATGGGCATCTACCTGCCCTTTTTCAATCTCTATTGTTACGAACTCGGTTTCAGTGGATGGCGGATCGGCACTCTTTCGGCCGCGCGCTCTATCGTGCTGATCGTCTGCGGCATCGCCTGGGGTCTTTTGGCCGACCGCTTTAAATGCCGTCGCTCTATCTATATGGCGTGCAATTTTGCCAGCTCGGCATTGTGGATTCTCTTCCTGCTCACCACTGATTTTTACTGGATGCTGGCCGCCACCATTGCCCATGCCATCTTCTATGCACCCATCATCGCCTTCATGGAAGCATTTGCCATGGACATGCTGGGCCGGGACAAAAAACGTTACGGCCGCATGCGCGTATGGGGTTCGGTGGCTTTTATTACCATCGTTGTGCTGCTAGGTCGGATCATCGACCTCTATTCCGTCAAGATCATCATCAGCCTTATCCTGGCCGGCTCCTGGGTCCAGGCGCTGGTGGCGCTGGGATTTCCCAGAACACCGCAACCAGCCGACCAGGGATTGGGCGGCGGATTGAAGCAACTGCTGTCGCCGAAGGTGATCCAATTTCTGTTCTGCGGGTTTTTAATGCTCGTCAGCCACGGGGCCTACTATGCCTTCTTCTCCATCCATCTGAACAACCTGGGATACGATAAGTTCTTTATCGGCCTCTGCTGGGCCGTGGCCGTAGGTGCCGAAATCGTGGTCATGGTATTCTCGGAACAGATCTTCAAACGCTTCGATCTTAATGTGGTCCTGCTCATCTCTTTCGGGGTCGCCGCGCTGCGATGGATCGGATTGTGGGCCACCTCCTCCGTGGCGGGCATTCTGGCCCTGCAAGTGACCCACGCCGGCACATACGCCGTATTTCATATGGCCAGCATTCTATATATCGATGCCCTGGCCCCGCAGGAGGCCAAGACCGCCGCCCAGGCGATGAACAATTCGGCCACCTACGGCCTGGGACTGATGGTGGGTTTCTTTGTCAGCGGTGCGCTATACGGAGAGTTGGGATCACATGCTCTCTTCGCCATCAGCAGCATCATCGCATTGGTGGGCGGAGCACTGTTCCAGGGCTTTGTCGTGGTTCAAAGAGAGGGGGCTTCCCGTGCCCCATGAGTCTCGCTCTCCCAACTTTTTAGGTTGCATTCCAAAACCTTGGCATGTAAAAAAACATTCTTTCCAGAGGTGATTTCATACTTACATGCCCCCACTCCGAGGCCCATTGAGATGCAAACGAATCTGAAACTGATCATTTCCGACGCCGTCGAGTTCTTCCTGAACCACTGGCGACAAATTGCCGTGCTTTGCCTTCCGTGGCTGCTGGCTGCCGGTTGCATTGAAATTCTCCTGGCCGCAATTTATCAACCCTCTGGTGTGACGGGCCAACTCTATCTGCTGGCCGTGGCCTTCAAACTGCTCGTCTATCCGGTCTATACCGCCGCGCTGATTCTGCTGATGGCCGAACGCGCCCAGCAAAAATCGCCGGGCAGCCGGGATTTAATGAACGAAGCAATCAGATTGTGGCAGCCTTTTTTCATGATGGTCCTGATGATGATTGCCTTGTTCGCATCGGGCTCGCTGGTGATGCTCATCCTGGAAGGTCTTTTCCAGTCTATCCTGTCGATCAAGGGCCTTGGCATCATGATGACCGGCCTCATGCTTTTATGGGGCATGGCCAGGCTCTCATTCGCTAAATACATTCTGGTCTTGGACCGGGTCAAACCATGGGCGGCGATTGTTGCAAGCTTTCATGGCACGCGCCCATACTTTTTCAAGATCGTCATCCTGCTGGCCATGTACGTCCTCCCCCTGTTGGGCTTGAATATTCTTACCGGAGTCCTGTTGAACAAGGTGTCGGCACCCCAGTTTTTTAGAATTCTAATCGGTAGCGGCATTGAATATCTAATGCTCTTCGTGGATGTGGTGATATTTCGGCTCTATATGTCGGTCATTCACGACAATCCGACAAAAACCCCATCCGTTTCTAATTAGGCCTGGCCGTACAGTTTGCAAGCCGGGGTCAGATCGTGCCGGGCATCGGCCGTTGGCAAGCACTGCGGCCTTGGTCCAGGAGGTTCTCTCCGCTGGCCACACCACCATGCGGGGATAGGTACAACCGCACTAAATAGGTACCGTCGTTAAAGGTCTAGGCACATCTTTCTGCGAAGAGGATGCGGGCCGGAAGGCCATCTCCCATGGTCGCCAATGCCAGCGCCAATTCACTCGACCCGGCGCTTGTTAGCCACGGTTGTTCTGAAACGCAGCGCGCCCCCATATTGTGAAACACAAATTTTCTCCCGCACCTGACGATCCTCGTCCAGGCGGCCTCTCCGGTGATCGCCTCTTCGTGAATGGAATTGAACCAATCCACTACCAAGGCCTGCCTGGCAAAGACCCTTTGCGATGTACCTGCTGGACGATTGCTGTTGGGGCCAAGGTGGCGGTGAACCGGTGTAAGGCATCAATCTTTTATGCTGCCTGCCTCTGATGGTCAAAAAATTTGGTAACTACTCAGAGCACTTCATCTTCGGCCCTTCAGGCCTTTCCATATAGCGATGCTATTATGAAAAGACCTGAATGACCGAAACTAAAGCACTCTGAGCAGTTACAGTTCGAGATACAATCGTTATAGTTCGTGCTTTTTTGTGCTTTTTGCCATTACGCTGAGTAGTTACAAAATTTGTAAAATAGTTGGCCAGCCCTTATTTGATTCGATCAAATATCACCTTCTTGTAACAACTGGATATTTTTACCCCACCATCTCAATATTACCCGTATAAAACTGTATAATAATTCCCCAGAGTAACTTCCAGGGTAAATGATAGATTACCCGCCATCATGATTAACAGAAAAAGTTAATTCATTAAAATTCTTTATTTTCAAAAGTTTAACCCACTATATGAGCATTTTTATCGAGTGTTGGCACGGCAGTTGCTGTATTATGTTTTCAGCATTAGGAAGTTTTAAAACCGAATACAAACCAACTAATCATAAAGGAGGAAAAAATGAACAAGAAAGCTAAAGGCATGATCGTACTAACTGTCGTGGCCATTTTTGGTATTGCAACCCTGGCGTTTGCTGGTTGGGGTCATGGATACGGCCCTATGATGGGGCGTGGTGACAGGGGACCAGGGTATAACAATATGGGTGGATATGGTCCTGAGCAAGACGGATATTTCGGCAATCTCTCAGATGAAGAGATAGCAAAATTGGACAAACGGCGTTCTGATTTCTTTAAGGCAACTGAAAATATTCGGCAAAAACTCTACGAAAACAGGCTTGCTTTGCGAAGCGAGTTGGCTAAGGAAAAGCTGGATACCAGCAAGGCCTCAAAATTGCAAAGTGAAATTTCTAGACTCCAAAGTGATCTGGATCAAAAACGGTTAGACCATGACATCGATACCAAAAAATCAGGTAACTACTCAGAGCACTTCATCTTCGGCCCTTCAGGCCTTTCCATATAGCGA
>CAZGPF010000189.1:0-3621 GCA_964527275.1 uncultured Desulfosarcinaceae bacterium | reverse complement strand
ATATGGAAAGGCCTGAAGGGCCGAAGATGAAGTGCTCTGAGTAGTTACAAAATATGTAATTCGATCCGCAAGGAGCAGCTTGATGGAGACCAAGACCGATTACATCATCGACCCGGCAAAATATCCGCCCTTCGAGCCCGATGGTGAAAGCGAGGTTCCCCGGAAAGCATACCAAACCTCGATCCGTCAGGCTTTGCAAAAATATGCCACCCGGCCGGTAATGGCCATGATGGATGCCTGCATCGATTGCGGCCAGTGCGCCCAGGCTTGTCACTACTACGCCTCGATGCCCGAGCGTGAACTCATACCGGCCGTAAAGGCAAGACGCCTGACAGCCTTGCTGCGCAAATATTTTCACCCCCTTAGAGCGCGCCTCGGTTTGGGAGCCGACCCGGAGGCCATGACCGAGGAGGAGATCCAGTCGCTGTTCGAGGCCTCTTTTCGCCACTGCACCCTGTGCGGCAAATGCGCCCTGTCATGCCCCATGGGCATCAACTCCGGTGAGATCCTCGATCTGGCCCGATGTGTGGTCAATGCCCTGGGTAGAGCCCCGGCCGGCCTGGTGAGCCGGGTAGTCGCGGCGTGTCGCGAAGGCAATTACGTGGGCCTGAGCAATGAAGACTTTATCGAGAACATGGAGTGGATCGGCGAAGAGATGGCCGATGAGTTCAAGCTCGACGAGCTCAGCGTGCCCATCGACAAACCCGGAGCCCGGGCACTTTACGTGCCCCACCCCCTGGAGATCAGGGATCTGCCGTTTTTACTGGTGTACGCCCTGCGAACCCTGGATGCATCCGGTATCGACTACACTCTCTCCTCGGAACATTTCGATGTGGTTAATTACGCCTATTATCAGGGCAGCAAGGAAAACATGATGCGCATTGCCCGCCGCATGATCCAGACCGCAGAGAAGATGGGTGTCGAACAGTTGATTCTGGCACCCTGCGGTCACGGTTTCCGCGTCATGAAGTGGGAGGCCGAACGCTTCCTGCGGCAAAAACTGCCCTTCACCGTGCACACCATTCCCGAACGTGTGGCGCACTATCTGCATACGGGGCAATTGAGGTTGAGGGCCGGCACCATCCAGGAGAAGGTTACCTTCCACGACCCGTGCAATGTGGCCCGCCGCGGGGGAGTGGTGCAGGCCCCCCGGGAGATACTGCGGGCATTGGGCGTCGATCTTGTAGAGATGCTGCCCCATGGCGTGGCTAACTATTGTTGCGGTGGCGGTGGCGGCCTGAGCGCCACCGCCGAATTCGGCAAGGTACGCATGACCATGGGCAAGGCCAAGGCGGAACAGATTCGCCAGACAGGCGCCACGATTGTCGTTACCTCCTGCTTCAACTGTATGACCCAGATCCAATCGCTGAACAAGGAGTATGATTTGGGCATCCAGATTAAGAACATCCTGGAACTTGTGGCCTACGCCATTGATGATCAACGAAAGTAGGTGTTGGAAATGCGAAAAGATTTTCTGTATGTGGATGACTGGTCCGGACGAGAAATTCTAGCCTGCCTGGATGCCGCGGCTGACGTCAAGGCGAAGCTGAAAAAACGCGAAAAATATCGGCCCTTCAAAGGCCACAGCCTGGCCATGGTGTTCGCCAAACCCTCTGCGCGGACCCGGGTTTCTTTCGAAACCGGCTTCTTCCGCCTGGGCGGCCATGCCCTATATCTAGGCCCGTCGGAAATCGACATGGGCGGGCGGGAACCACCAAAAGATATGGCCCGTGTTCTCAGCGCATACAACGATATGATCATGGCGCGCCTCTTCGACCACGCCCAGATTATGGAGCTGGCCGAATATGCCTCGGTTCCAGTAATCAACGGACTCACCGACTATAACCATCCTTGCCAGATCATGGCCGACATTCTGACGGTCAAGGAGCAGCGCGGTCACCTGGACGACCTGAAAATCGCCTATGTCGGAGACGGCAATAACATCGTCAACTCCTGGCTCAGGCTGGCCCGTCGCCTGCCCCTTCATCTTGTTGTCGCCTCTCCGCAAGACCATGCCCCGGACAGGGAGACCCTGGCTTGGGCCCGATCATCCGGCCCGTCTACCATAAAAGTAGTGGACGACCCGCGAGAGGCGGCCAGGGAGGCCGATGTGGTCTACACCGATGTCTGGGCCTCCATGGGCCAAAAGCATGAACTCGAAGAGCGCAAGCTACAATTTCAAGGCTTTACGGTCACCTCTGAGCTGATGGCGCTTGCCAAACCGTCGGCCCTCTTCATGCATTGCCTTCCGGCCATGCGGGGATTGGAAGTCACAGACGAGGTGATCGAGTCGCAAAGATCCATCGTCTTCAGCCAAGCCGAGAATCGTATGCATGCCCAGAACGCCATCATGCTGAAGCTGGCCGGCAAAATCTGATCCTTCCTATACCAGGTTATCGTGGAGAGAGACTGATCCTGGGCTCGGAGGTATCAGGAATCCGCTTCCCGTTCGCCATAGCCCTCGTTTTTACCCCCGCTGGCCAGAGCCGCTGAGATAGGTTCGAGCCAGCCGGCGATTGATAACCGGCGTTTGGTCCATGCCGGCAAGTTCGAAGCCCAGAACTATCCTCATAAAATCCATGGCGATGCGGAATGTGGCCCCCCAGAGCACCTCGCGCCCGTTGCGCCCCTGGTGGACGAAACATGGAAAATATTCCCAACGGCGCGATACGCCTTGGCGGGTATGCGATGAGAGGCTGTAACGAGCGTAGTTCTCCCGGTCCATCAGCCGCCGGAGCGGAATGTGGATAATGCGCTCGACCTCCCAATTGGGCACAAGATTGCAGTGATTTCCGACATGCACCACCAGAGGATAGATGTGGCGGTCAAACATGACCAATTGCTGCACCGGTAGACAGCCGAGAAATCTCACCTTCAGGGGATTCAGGCGCATCTCTTCCCAGCCCTCACGCAGGCCGGCGGTCAGCAGGGTGGCCAGTTCATCGGTCGTGCGGGGATGGTCGCGGCGCCACTTTTTCCATAGAGGCCATCTTCGCAGCGGCGACATGGGCCAGAACATCAATGGGGCCAGCCATCTATCGATCCGCTCTACACCTCCGCCTGGACAGCAGAGATCACCCGGCTGAAGCACCTTGGCCGAACGCTTGTTTAGCAGCAGGCACGGTTCGGGGTGACGGTCGGGTCCGGTCTGGTGAGGGGTAATCAGAAAGAGGACTGCCGAACCCTTGGCTGAAATACCGCCTGAAGATTCGGCCCAGCCAGAGGGGAGCCCTGCCAGTCCCAGGCGCTCACAAATTTGACCAAGAAGTTGATTAGCGTTTAAACTCTTGTTTTGCATAATGTTTTCAACCACCCGGAACCTTATGCGCTCATCATTGGCCGTCGTGCCGACTACAGCTCCTTAAAAAATCGGGTTGCAAGACGATAGTTAATCGATTTGCCAGCCTGTTCAGCGCCAAGACCTCATCACGGTTACGTGAGATCGAAAATGTCCAATCCAGAGAGATGAGTTTGAAAGAAATCAGGACTTTAGCGCTGATCCCTTAAAGAATAAGTCTACCCCGACATTCAAGGTCTTTCAGGCATCGCACAAGGCTGCCCATGCCAGGGATGTCAACACAATCTACTGGCGTTATTGAGACACAGATCCGGCAGCCGGCG
>CAZGPF010000188.1:0-3630 GCA_964527275.1 uncultured Desulfosarcinaceae bacterium | reverse complement strand
AGATCTTTGTCGCAAAGTGCCTAACCAAACCGCCGCGTATATCTCTATGGAGACCAATAAACATCTTATCCTCTCGATCTTGATGGCCAGCCTGTTAATTTTGGGCGGCACTTGCGGGTATATGCTTATCGAACGCTGGGATATCCTCGATGCCCTCTATATGACGGTCATTACCCTGACCACCGTGGGATACGGAGAGGTGCATGTTGTCAGCGAAGCCGGCCGTATCTATACCATCATCCTGATCATCACCGGCGTGGGTTTTTTTCTTTATGTGGGCGGCGCGGTGGTTCAGTATATGGTCGAATGGCGCATGCCTCTTTTAATGGGGAGAAGAAAATTGAATCGCAAAATAGACCGCTTGAAAAACCATTTAATCGTCTGCGGGTACGGCCGCATCGGCAAGGTAATCTGTGACAAACTGCTCAGGGAGAAATTCACGATCGTGGTGATCGACAAGAATCCCGCATTGCCGGAAACCCTGAACACTTTGGGGTTGATATCCATATGCGGCGACGCCACCGATGAAGAGACCCTGCTCAAAGTCGGCGTCTTGAAGGCCAAGGCGTTAATTGCCGTGCTGGGTACAGATACGGAAAATGTATTTCTCGTTCTGACCGCTCGTCAACTGGTGCCCGGGCTGAATATCATCGCCCGGGCCGGAACCGAAGCCGCCAAGGCCAAGCTGCTGGCGGCCGGTGCCAACAGAGTCGAAGCGCCTTATGAAACCGGTGCCGCCTCCATCGCCCACCGCGTGCTTCGTCCCACGGTGACCAGTTTCATCGATCTGGCCCTCACCGACCGGCATAAAGAGATCCAGATAGAGGAACTCCCGGTGGCGCCGCAATCGAAGCTCACTGAGGCCATGCTAAAAGATTCGGGTATCCGTCAAAAATACAATCTTATTATCATCGCCATCAAAAGACCCGACGACCGCATGCTCTTCAATCCATCTTTCGAGACGGTAATCCATGCCGAAGATACCTTGATTGCCATGGGTGAACCATCCAGCCTGAAAAAACTGGCATCGGTACTCGATCCTTGAAGGGTCCTATATTTTGTAAATCACCCGCGCTTCGGTAATCACGATATCGATGTATCTGTCGTGTGACTCCATGGGGACCGCACCGATGATCTGCTCTTCAAACACCAGGCCTACCTTGCGCGTGGTGATCGGCAGGCTGGGGATCAAGCTGTCGTAAAAGCCTTTACCCGATCCGAGGCGCCCGCCCTTCTCATCCATGGCGAAACCGGGGATGATGGCAATATCGATACAGTCCAGGGGCACAACCTTGCATCGCCTGGAGTCTGGTTCCCGGTTGCCGCGAGGACCGTTGATCAGGTCTTTGTCCGGGTCATCGATTTTCATGATTGTCATTTTACGGTTTTTTTGATCGAAAGCCGGCAAGACAATAGTCTTGTCATACATATAACCGCGCCGGATGATCTCCTGGGTGTCGACCTCCCCGACAATGGGTGTATACAGCAATACGATACGCGATTCGAGGAAGTTGGCAAATTCAAACAACCGATCTTCTACGGCTTTGGTCTTGGCCGCCAGGGCATCCGGTTGCAGGGATGTGACTTTGTGGACAATCTCTTCTCGAAGCTCTTGTTTCTTTTCTCGAATTTCTTCCATCTTGATTCTCCGGCAAAGCTTTGGGTGTCTAGACTTTAAGAAAATGGCTGTAGCAGGGATGGAGGGGGGAAGATACTCCTGAAAGCGTATCTCCGACCGATAATGCCGATAAAATTTCTCATTAAAGCCTTTGGATTACGGCCCTGGCCGGTTGAGTTTAAGCCACAATAACCATTGACCAAATCAGGCCTTTTCAGTAAGGTTGCGGGTAACTACTCAGCGTAATGGCAAAAAGCACAAAAAAGCACGAACTGCAACAATTCTATCTCGAACTGTAACTGCTCAGAGTGCTTTAGGTTCGGTCATTCAGGTCTTTTCATAATAGCATCGCTATATGGAAAGGCCTGAAGGGCCGAAGATGAAGTACTCTGAGTAGTTACGGTTGCGGCACTATTCGGTCTGCCCGAGCCTCTTAATGAATTCTGTTTCCGACAATATAATCCACCAAATATAGGAAATTAAATGTTAGAAATCAAGTTTGTCCGCCAAAATTTAACCGCTGTGCAGCAAGCCCTCGCGAAAAGAGGGACTCAAGTCGACTGGCAGACCTTTACCGCCGCCGACGCCCAGCGTAAAGCCGCTCTTGGGAAGATCGAACGACTACGCCACCGCCGCAACGTGGTCTCCGATGAAATCGCCGCCATGAAAAAAGCCGGCGAGGATGTTGACGACCAGATCGCTAAAATGCGCACGGTCGGCGACACGATCAAGGAGTTGGAAAAGGGGCTGGCCATGCATGCGCAAATCCTTGAAGGCATCCTGATGGGCATCCCCAACATCCCCCATCAATCGGTGCCCGCAGGAGAAGACGAAAATGATAACCTGCTTGTCAAGACGCATGGCCAACCGCCAGGGTTTGAATTCGAACCCCGCGCCCACTGGGACATCGGCACTCAATTAGGGATCATCGATCTGGGTCGCGCCGCCCGGATTACCGGCGCACGTTTTCCGCTGCTTCTGGGCGATGGCGCCCTGTTGGAACGCGCCCTGATCAATTTCATGCTCGACATCCATACCTCCGAACACGGCTACACCGAAGTGTTGCCCCCGTTTATGGTCAATCGTCAAACCATGACCAATACGGGCCAATTGCCAAAGTTTGAAGAGGACGCGTTCAAACTGGAAAATTGGGACTACTTTCTGATACCCACGGCAGAGGTGCCGGTGACCAATATTCACCAGGGCGAAGTCGTGGCGGCCGAACGACTGCCGATATACTATACAGCCTATACTCCCTGCTTCCGTTCCGAGGCTGGCTCCTACGGAAAGGATACCCGCGGGCTGATCCGACAACACCAATTCAACAAGGTGGAGCTGGTCAAATTTGTCGAACCGCAATCCTCCTACGATGAACTTGAAACCCTGCTGGAAAATGCCGAGACTATTCTGCGCCGCCTGGAGCTGCCTTATCGGGTCGTGACCCTCTGTTCTGGAGATCTGGGATTCGCGGCGGCCAAAACCTACGATATCGAAGTCTGGATGCCGTCCCAAGGGGTCTACCGGGAAATCTCCTCCTGCAGCAATTGCGAGGATTTCCAGGCCCGCCGGGCCAATATGCGTTTCAAGCGCAAGGGACAAAAAGGCACCCGGCTGGTGCACACCTTAAACGGTTCCGGCCTGGCCGTGGGCCGCACCCTGGCCGCCATCCTGGAGAATTGCCAGCAGTCCGACGGATCGGTGGTCATCCCTGAAGCACTGCGCCACCGCATGGGTGGAAAGGAGCGCCTCGCCTCATGAGACCGGAAGAGTTCCCCCCAGAGATCCAGCCCCATCTTGTGCCGCAGCCATCTGGAAAACTGGTTTACGGCTGCCTGGGATGCGGGGCGCGGTTCGACATTCATAAACTGCTTTACACCTGTCCCGACTGCGGCCAGGTGCTGATGATCGAAGATCGGCAATTCGAACGCCTGAAAAAAATACCCGCTCCCCTGTGGCACCAGATTTTTGACTACCGCCGCATGCTGACCCTGCCGGCCCTCAAGGGCATCTAT
>CAZGPF010000187.1:0-3663 GCA_964527275.1 uncultured Desulfosarcinaceae bacterium | reverse complement strand
GCAGGGTGCCGGATATGCAAGGCGTCCGGGCCTGTAGATGTACTTTGGTACCTCAGAGTCCGGCAACGCAGCAGATTCGGTGCCCTGCGAACGCTTACGAAATATCAGCCTTGCGATGGAGCACTAAAAACCGTGAGCTCTGAACCATGAACTCTGAACCCCGACCATTGAACTCCGAGCGCTTAGACAAAAAGATCTTCGGCACCCTCTTCTTCTCCTTGCTGGCCTCGATTACCGGGGTGGGCATCGTGGTGCCCCTGCTGCCGGTGTATGCGCGTCAATCCGGGGCCAGCGGACTGTACATCGGTTTAATCTTCGGTGCCTTCTCTCTCTCCAGGACCTTCTTGCTGCCCCTGTTTGGCCGCTGGTCCGACCGCCGGGGGCGCAAACCCTATATCATCGCGGGTCTGCTGGCCTATGCCCTGGTCTCGGTGGCCTTTATCCTCTTTACCGAGGTGTCGCACCTGATCATCATTCGGTTCTTCCAGGGAGTCGCTTCCGCCATGATCATGCCGGTGATCCAGGCTTACGTCGGCGACATGACCCCCCCTGGGCGGGAAGGGTTGGTCATGGGACTGTTCAACATGTCACTGTTTTTCGGTCTGAGCCTGGGACCTGTCATCGGCGGCGTGATCAATGACCATTTCAACATGCGGGCGGCCTTTGTCTGCATGGGGATGCTGGCGCTGGTGGGTGCCGGGCTCAGTTTCTGGCTGCTGCCCCCCACAAAGTCAGAAGCCGTGCTGCGTAGGGGCAGGCCACCGCTGGCGTGGGGGGCCATAATTGGGGATCGGATTATCCTGGGACTCTTCAGCTTCCGGTTTTGCTACACGGCCTGCATCGGTATAATCCTGGGATTCGTACCCGTGATGGCCGACCTCGAGTTGCAGCTCAATAGTTCGCAAATCGGGGTCGTAGTCATGCTGGGCGTGTTGGTGAGCGGAGTGGTGCATGCCCCCATGGGCTATCTGGCAGACCGCATCAGCCGCCGGGCCATGATCCTGGTGGGCGGGACGCTTGTCTGCATTGCCGTGCTGGTCTTCCAATGGGCAAGCGCTTTTAGCCACCTTCTGGCGGTCAGCGTGGTTTTCGGGTTAGGCGGCGGTATCGCCATGCCGGCCCTCATGGCCGTGTGCGTGCTCAAGGGGCATCAAACCGAATCGATGGGCTCGGTGATGGCCGTTCTTACGGTAGCCCACAGCCTGGGCATGCTGGTCGGCGCTCTTCTGGCCGGACTGATCATGGATTGGTTCCATCTGGACGTGGCTTTCTCTTTCGGCGCGGCCTGCATGTTGTTGGGGCTGTTACTATTTTACGCCTTGGTTTCAGGGGTCGATATCGACCCCCGGCGCGCACCCGGCACATAGAGGAGACTTCTGGTCATGAGCCTGCCGTTGCGTTTCAACCGATCGGAGTTGGCCGGCTCCCTGGGGGACCTGGGGACCTTGCTGCCGCTGGCCATGGGGATGATTCTGGTCAATGGCCTCAGCCCCAGCGGGATCTTCTTCTGCGTGGGGATCTTTTATATCTTCTCCGGCCTCTACTTCGGCGTCACCACGGCCGTCCAGCCCATGAAGGTCATCAGCGCCTATGCCGTGGCTGCGGCCCTAAGCGCTCAGCAGATCATGGCCGCCACCCTGGTCATGGCCGCCCTCCTCATTCTGCTGGGGGCCAGCGGGGCCATGACCTGGCTCGGCAGGCATACCCCCAAGCCGGTGGTGCGGGGCGTACAGCTCTCCACCGGTATCCTGCTCATGATCCAGGGATTGAAGTGCATGCTGGGCACCAGCAGCCTGCAAGCCATCAGCCTTATGGCCGAGCCTTACCTGGCGTGGCAGCGGATCGGCGTCGTGCCCATCGGCATTCCAGTGGGCCTAGCCGGGGTGCTGCTTACGCTGTTGCTGTTAAACAACCGCAAACTGCCCGCCGCGCTGGCTCTGATCGGCCTGGGCCTCTTTGTGGGCATCGTGTTGGGAGCCCACCACGACCTCTCACGATTCGGCCTGCAACTGCAATGGCCTGCATTTCTGCCTTTGGCCATGCCTGGCGGGGTCGATTTTACGTTTGCATTTTTCGCCCTGGTACTGCCCCAGCTGCCAATGACCGTGGGCAATGCAGTCCTGGCCAACGCCGATCTCTCCAGGAAATATTTTGGCGACGCGGCCCGCAAGATCACCGGCCGGTCGCTCTGTTTCAGCATGGCCCTGGCCAATCTTCTGGCCGTAGCCTTTGGGGGCATGCCCATGTGTCACGGTGCCGGCGGTCTTGCGGCTCACTACCGCTTCGGCGCACGCAGCGCGGGTTCCAACCTGATCATCGGTCTTTTGATGGTCATCGCGGTCGTGCTGTGGGGCGACCGGCTGCTGGCCCTGTTTAACTTGGTTCCCCTGGCGATCCTTGGGGTACTGCTCTTTTTCGCTGGCGGTCAACTGGCCTTGACCATCGTGGATCTGCCCACGCGGTCCGAGATGCTGATCCCCCTGACCATGCTGGCGATAACCTTGTCGGCCAACCTGGCGTATGGATTCGGTACCGGCCTGCTGATGGCACTTTTAATCCGCTGGCGACGGATCGATGTCTAACAGGCCAGGCTAGACACGGCACTATCCAGGGACTACAACTCTTGCGGCGTAAAGGCCACCACCTCGTCTATTTGGACGCTATCAGCGAGCAGCATCACCAGCCGATCCAGACCCAGCGCGTTGCCGGTAGCTCGTGGCATCGATGCCAACTCGTGGAGAAATGGTTCTGGAAGCGGATAGGCCGCTTTGCCTGCTGCGTGGCGATAAGCGAGCTCTTTTTCAAAGCGCCGGCGCTGTTCCGCAGGATCGGTCAGTTCGCTGAAGCCGTTGCACAGCTCGACTCCTCCGATGTAGAGTTCGAATCTTTCAGCGATATCGGGATGCCCAGGTTTGCTTCGCGCCAGGGCGCCGCAGGCCATGGGGTAATCGCATAGCACGACCGGGACCCGCCAACCGAGGCGGGGCTCGATCTCCAGGCCCATGATCTCATCGAACCGATCTTCAGCCAAAGCCTGGGCCATCGATATGGAGCCGTAGCGTTCAAAGGCCTGGGCCACGCCGAGACGCTTCCAGGGCGCATCGATTGCGATGGCGCGTCCCTGGTAGACAAAGGGCTCTCCGATTTCCAACTCCCGAAAAAGAGAGATGATCAACTCGCGGCACTGTTCCATCATATGGTCGTAATCCTGTTCGGTGGTGTACCACTCCAGGAGGGTCATTTCGGGAAGGTGCCGGGCACCACGTTCATTTTGCCGAAACGCTTTGCAGATCTGAAATATGCGTTCATAACCGGCGCAGAGCAGCCGCTTCATGCACAGCTCGGGCGAAGTTTGCAGCCACCAGTCGCCGCTGGGCTGGGCGTCGATATGGCTCTCCGGGGCCGGCGCGGGGATACGCAGCGGCGTCTCCACCTCCAGATAGGCGTTGAGCGCGAAAAAGCGACGCACGGCAGCCAGCACGCGCCCGCGCAGCACCAGGTTGGCCTCGATCCTGCTTTGCCGCATCGACTGTACCCCCTCTCCTGTCCCAACACGATTACATCGGTATGAGTACCGCCTGAATCGATTCCTATGATTACCTAGGATTATCGTAACTACTCAGCGTAATGGCAAAAAGCACAAAAAAGCACGAACTATAACGA
>CAZGPF010000186.1:0-3687 GCA_964527275.1 uncultured Desulfosarcinaceae bacterium | reverse complement strand
GTGGTGGCGGGTGCCGCAGGCCTGAGCAAAGAAAATTAAAATAGCACAGCCCAGCACCCACAACGAGGCGCGCCTCACTGTGGCCTGTTTGGTTCTATTATGCATCATATCGATTACCCACTCAGTTCGAGGGCGATTTTGAGCACCTCCAGCATCTTGCCGCAAAAATAGAACTGGATATCCCTCTTCACTTTTTCTGGAATGTCGATGAGATCATTTGCATTGCGCTTGGGCATGATGATGGTCTTGATGCCGGCGCGATGGGCGGCCAGGACCTTCTCCTTGATGCCGCCTACCGGGAGCACCTGGCCGCGCAGGGTGATCTCGCCGGTCATGGCCAGGTTCTTTTGAATCTTCCTGCTGGTCAGCAGCGAGACCAGAGCGGTGAGGATGGTGACGCCGGCCGAGGGTCCGTCCTTGGGAATGGCGCCGGCGGGCACATGCACATGGATATCGAGCTTGGTGTAGAAGTCGGCGTCGATCTTCAACCGTCGGGCATGGGAACGGATGAAACTCAAGGCCGCCATGGCCGACTCCTTCATCACATCGCCCAACTGCCCGGTCAGGGTCATGCCCTTGCCGCCCTTCATGCTGGTGGCCTCGATAAAAAGCAGGTCGCCGCCCACAGGGGTCCAGGCCAGTCCCATAGCGACTCCCGGCGTGGTCATGCGGGCCTTAACCTCGGAGGTAAATTTCACCGGCCCCAGATACTCATCGATAGTGTTGATCTTGATCGAGGCTTTTTCGATGCTCTCTTCCGCGATCTTGGTGGCCACGCCCCGGCAGATCGCGGCGATCTCACGCTCCAGATTGCGCAGTCCTGCTTCGCGGGTGTATCCGGCGATGATTTTACGGATAGCGCCGGCGGTAATGGTGATCTGTTTGGCGCGCATCCCGTTCTCCTTGCGTTGACGCGGCACAAGATATTTTTGAGCGATTTTGATCTTTTCGTCCTCGGTATAACCCAGAAGCTGAATGACCTCCATGCGATCCAGCAATGCCGAGGGAATGGTATGCAGGACATTGGCGGTGCAGATAAACATCACCCTGGAGAGATCAAAGGCCACATCGAGATAGTGGTCGGAAAAGGTGTGATTCTGCTCTGGATCGAGGACCTCCAGCAGCGCTGAGGAGGGATCGCCACGAAAGTCGCTGCCCACCTTGTCGATTTCGTCCAACATGAAGATGGGGTTGTTTGAACCCGCGCGGCGCAGCCCCTGGATGATGCGACCCGGCAGGGCACCCACGTATGTCCGGCGATGCCCGCGGATCTCGGCTTCGTCACGCACGCCGCCCAACGATATGCGGTGGAATTTGCGGCCCAGGGCGCTGGCGATGGAGGCACCCAGGGAGGTCTTACCGGTTCCCGGCGGTCCGGCGAAACAGAGAATCGGTCCTTTAGAGTCGGGTTTGAGCTTGCGTACCGCTAAATACTCGATGATGCGGCGCTTGGGTTTGTCCAGGCCGAAATGGTCGTC
Organism: uncultured Desulfosarcinaceae bacterium; assembly: GCA_964527275.1. Lineage (GTDB taxonomy): Bacteria > Desulfobacterota > Desulfobacteria > Desulfobacterales > Desulfosarcinaceae > JARRKU01. The sequence continues at coordinate 2,209 of CAZGPF010000186.1, read as the reverse complement.
GTCGAGCACTTTGCGCGCTTTTTTGATATCAAGTTTGTCTTCGGTGCTCTTTCGCCAGGGCAGATCGGTAAGCCAATCCAGGTAGGTAGATGTGACCGTATACTCGGCCGACGAAGGGTGCATCTTGGCAAGGCGGTCCACTTCACGCTCGGCCTCCTTGACGGCCTCTGCGGTCAGGCCGCGATCATGGATCTTGGCGCGGTATTCATCAACTTCCAGCGTGTCCTCATCGGATTCGCCCAACTCCTCCTTGATGGCCTTGAGATGTTGCCGCAGATAGTATTCCCGCTGCTTTTTATTCAAATCGCCTTTAACCTGGGACTGAATCTTGTTGCCCAACTCAAGGATGCTTAACTGGTGGTTAACCATCTTGGTGACCATCTTCAGGCGCTTGGTAACATCTTGCATCTCAAGCACCCTCTGCTTCTCTTGCGGGGTGGCATTGATTATTGATACGATCATATCTGCCCGACCCCCGGGTTCCCTGATGGAGTCAGCCATCTTTTCGACCTCTTCGGGAAGACCGGGGGAGAGCTCCACGATGCGGCCGAACTGCTTGAGGATATTGGCCATCAGGGCGGCAGTCTGATCGTCCTCCTTTTCGATGTCATTGAAATGGTCCACCTCTGCGTGCAGATAAGCAGCGTCTTTGATGAACGCCTTTATATGAAACCGGCTCAACCCCTGAACCACCAACTGGGCCTTGTTGTCTTCAGACTTGGCCATTTTCAGAATCATGGCGCTGCAGCCCACCCCGGCCAGATCGTTTTCGACCGTGGAACGCACATTGGCCTTCTTTTTTGAAATCACCAGGCCGATGATCCGGTCGCGGGTCATGGCCTCGTCCACCAACTTGAGGGAATCCTCCTGAACTACTACCAGAGGCATCACCATCTTCGGAAAAAGGGCGGCGTTATAAAGGGGCAGGATGGGAATCGTCGTGGGAAGATTCTCGGTATTATACTCCGCAGCGGGCTTAGCTTCAGCCATGCAAACCTCCTTGGCGTCGGGCGTTAGGGTACCATATCGTAAGAGCGGCAAACGCTTACATTGCTGTAACTTATCACCACCTATGCACTTCAACCCCCTGAACGGGTAAGCGCGATTAACCGTCCTCAATGGTAATTTTGTGGGTTTTATGCGCCCGCGGCTTGGCCATGTGGATGTTTAGCAGTCCGTTGTTAAAGGACGAGGAGACCACTTCCGTATCCACCGGCGCCGGCAGGTAGAGGACGCGTTCAAATTTTCCGTAGCGGATTTCCGCCAGCCGGTAGGTTCCCTTGGCCCCTTTGGGCTTCTCCTGACGAAAACCGAAAATGCGTACCGCCTTGGCATTGACTTCCACCTGCAGGTTCTTTTTTTCCACGCCAGCCAGTTCAGCCCAGATGATGACCTCATCTTCAGTCTCATACATGTCCATCTGGGGAACCCAGCTGCAATCCTTACAGCCGAACATCGGATTTACCGGCCGGGGTCGAAAGATATCCTGAATGGTCTTCTCGATATGGGACCCGAAGCGGTCGAATTGATCAACAATTTTAATTCTGTTGTAGTCCATGGGTGACTCCCGCCGATCATGAATATGGTTAATCTCAGCCATCCAGCGTCCCTTGGCGCGGCCTGCCTGGTTTCGGTGCCCGCAAACCATGCTGATGGGCGCATCCATAGCTTACCAATGAAGATTGAACCAAATATCATCAGGCTATTGCTTTGTAAAGCCAAGAGACGCGTCGCCAGCAATTGACAAGCAGGCGCCACTAATCTATTTCGTAACTACTCAGCGTAATGGCAAAAAGCACAAAAAAGCACGAACTATAACGATTGTATCTCGAACTGTAACTGCTCAGAGTGCTTTAGGTTCGGTCATTCAGGTCTTTTCATAATAGCATCGCTATATGGAAAGGCCTGAAGGGCCGAAGATGAAGTGCTCTGAGTAGTTACGATCAATATTACCGCAAGGAACGCGCAAGCGGCCTCTTTCAACGCTCCTTTGCCATGCGCGGCGTCATCACACCGGACCAGATCAAGGCCGCGTTTAAAAACGGGGTGCTAACCATCGAAGTCCCCAAACCCCATGAGCCGCAACCCAGGCAGGTCTCGGTCTCAGTCGATTAGCCGCTGGTCGCCTGCGGCGCAGTTCAAATCTAAGCTTTTTACGTAACTACTCAGCGTAATGGCAAAAAGCACAAAAAAGCACGAACTATAACGA
>CAZGPF010000185.1:0-3706 GCA_964527275.1 uncultured Desulfosarcinaceae bacterium | reverse complement strand
GCTATATGGAAAGGCCTGAAGGGCCGAAGATGAAGTGCTCTGAGTAGTTACCAATAGATGATCAGCAACTGAACTGTATGCGTTTGCATCATCACCCCAACTCCTTGACGTTCCCGTGGTAAGCGTCTCAAATGCGCTGCGGTGACGTCCAGGATCAAGTCATAAAACAGGATCAGCGGACATGCCCGATTTTTACCAAGGCTTTTTATGGTACCTGGCTTTTCTCTTTTCGGTTGTCGTACATGAGGCCGCGCATGCTTATGCGGCCCTGAAAATGGGCGACGGTACCGCCTATGAAGGCGGTCAGGTGACTTTGAATCCTCTGCCCCACATCAGGCGCGAGCCGATTGGCACCGTGGCGGTCCCCTTGCTGTCGTTTCTGGCCGGCGGATGGATGATCGGGTGGGCCAGCGCACCCTATGATCGGGTGTGGGCGCGCAACTATCCTAAAAGGTCGGCCATGATGGCGCTAGCCGGTCCGCTGGCCAATTTACTGGTGGTTGTGGCTGTCGGCCTGGCCATTCGCCTGGGCATGGCGCTCGATCTCTTTTTCGCTCCCCAACGTCTCAGCCTTGCGCATGTCGTGGCCTCCCACCAGGAGGGCGCGCTGGCAGTGGCGGCCGTGCTTTTGAGTATATTGTTCTCCTTGAATTTGCTGCTGCTGATCTTCAACTTGATGCCGTTGCCGCCTCTTGACGGCAGTGGTATGATCCCGTTTTTTCTCAGCAGGCGGTGGGCGGTCGCCTACATGGACTTTGTCCACGGCAACCCGCTCGTATTTATCGGGATTATTTTCGCCTGGAAGGCATTCGATTATGTCTTTGGCCCCGTGCACCTGGCGTTCATCAACCTGTTGTACCCGGGTCATGGCTACCAGTAGGCTTTAACGCTAAACATTGCGCGCCTGGCCGCCGCGGGCGCTCCTGACCGGCCGGGATGGTGCCCGGTCCCACTATTGATACGTTATGCTGGCATCTTGCCCAAGGCCCATCGAAGATCTGCTATTTGTCTATGCCCACACCGGCAGGAAGGTGGATGACGGCAACCTGGTTTACGCGGTCAGCGCCATCAGGCTGGCGCGCGGCAAGCCTTTGCAAACATTCAGCACTCTGGCGCGCTATGCCCATTTTACTGCCAGGGAACGCTACCGGTCCAAGCTTTCAAAAGCGGTTTTGAAAAATGCCCCTTGCGTCGCGGAGGCCCAGGAGCGCGCGCGGCGATTTTGCGATGGCCGGCGAAGGGCTTTTGCCTTTGGCTCCGGCAGTGATCTGGAGGCTGTGAAGCGTTTCTGCGGCCTCCGGCGGCTGGTGGATCTCGATTTTTGCGCCGCCTTTTTTTTGCAGCAGTTGGAGTCGCACTCGTTCAAGCGGCTGTGGGAGTTTTTGCACGGTCGCCCGCGGGTGGCCGCGGGGTTCTCCGCAGATGAGATCGCCGAACTCTCGGTGGCCTTAGTAAAGCATATCGCCGGCACGGAGTTGAACGATAAGAGCAACGAATATGCCCGGGCCGCACGCTTTTTCTTGAAACAGAGCGACACCCTGATGGGCAACATGGTGCTGCATCTTGTTGAAAATTATCACGACTATTTCCAGGAGCTGTTTAGCCCCCGCAGCCGGCCAGATAGCGGCGATTGGTACGGGTTCCTGAAGCCGGCACCCAGAGATGTCGATCCCGAGGGTCACGATGGCCCCCAGCGCGCGGTCCCGGCCAGGGATATCGCGCAGCGGTTTGAGTATATGTCCAAGGCGGGTAAGCGTTTTGCCTTGCGGTCTTCCCAGGTTGAGTATGCCGGGCTGGTCACCGATGCCTTGAACCAGAGCGCGGTCCTCTGCGTGGAGGCCGGCACTGGCACTGGCAAGACCCAGGGCTACCTGATACCGGTGTTGGAGTTTTTATGGCGCAATCCCGGTCAACGGGTGGCCATTGCCACCTATACGAAGAGTCTGCAGGATCAGATTTTTCACCGCGAGACCAATTTTACCAAGGGGTTGTTCAAGATGTACACCGACATCCCCGTGGCCTATTTGAAGGGTAAATCGAGCTATGTGTGTGTCGAAAAGCTGGGCGACCAGTTCGATCCCAAGGCTACCGGCGCACGGCTGCTGGCCTGGCTTTACCTGCTGCTCAAGGCCTACAAATTTCCAGATGCGGACCTCGATTCGGTGGGCGATACCATCAGGCCCTACCTGAATGCGGAGTCCTTTTTTACGCTTTTGCGCTCGTCGGTATCGGCCCGCCAGGGGTGCACGCCTAAACACCGCTTCTGCCCGGCCCACCTTGTCACGTGCCAGGCCAAGGCGGCGCGCCTGGTGGTTACCAACCACCACAAACTGGCGCTGATGGAGAGAGATCCCCTGCTCTCCGGACTTTTCCGCAACTATGTGATCGACGAGGCCAACCATTTCGAACGCGCGGTGCGCGGTACGTTTCGCGATGAGGTCAACACCATCGATCTGTTCGAGAACCTGCGCTACCTTGAAACGCGGCTGGCCGGGATCACCCGCCGTCGCAAGGCGAGCCTGGCCCGCAAGCTCGACGTGGGTCGCGAGCGCATCCAGGTCTTACGAGGGGAGATCGAAATGCTCAGGGCCGCGCTGGGGGCGGTCAATCCAGGCCTTAAAAACTGGGAGGAGCGCGCGCTAAACCCCGGGCATGCGGCCTTTCGCGATGGAGACATGCGTCTTCAGCTGAAGGCCATCGAAAAAGAGGCTCGCGGGATCGAGCAGGCGCTCAAGATCGTGGGCGATGAGTCGGTGAGGCGAGCACTCAGGATTGTTGACCGCTCCGGCCGCAAGATCCTTGCCAGGCTGGCGTTGCTGCGCGAGTTTGCCGATACCGTACAGTTGATCGCCGCCGGTATGGACGAACTCAACAGCGTGGTCTCCTACCTGATTTTCAGGAGAGGCTTTGCCCTCTATTCCGCGCCGGTGGAAGTGGCCGAGATCATCCGTCACAATATCCATGCCGAGCGCGATGCCGTGATCTATACCGCCGCCACCCTGTGTCATGGGGAGAGCTTCGATAGTTTTCGTGAGATCGTCGGTCTGGACCGGCCCATGCCCAACGAGCAGGAGACCGGAGCGCCCGGTAACATCACGACATCGCGGCTGGCATCACCTTTCGCGCGCCAGGCGATGCGCATGGTGGTCCATCCTCAATCAATTTCGGGCCGCTTCGGTAACAAATCGGTCTGGCGTGAGCGGTTGGTATCCCTGCTGCCGAGGTTGGTGGCCGACAACCAGGGACGCACCCTGGTACTCTTTTCGAGCTATGATGATCTGCAATACGCGGCGGCCAAAACATACGATGCGATTGCCGAGGCCGGCTTTCCCTTGCTGGCGCAGAGGCCGGGGGAGCCTACCATCGGCCTGTGCGACGAGTTCCGCAGCGTGAAGGAGTCGGTGCTGTTCGGCGTGGATACTTTCTGGTACGGGGTCGATTTCCCCGGCGACACCCTGACCCAGGTGATTATCACGCGGATGCCCTTTCCGTCGCCCAGCGACCCCATCCTCTCGGCCCGTAAAAATCTGGTTACCGCCAAAGCCTACTGGGCGCGCTACCATTATGAGAACGAGATCAAGATCAAACAGGGCATCGGCCGCCTGATCAGAACCCACACCGACAAGGGCAGGGTGGTGTTCCTCGATTCACGTTTTGAAAGGCTGCTGCAAAGGTGGGACTATCTTTAAATTGTAACTACTCAGAG
>CAZGPF010000184.1:0-3720 GCA_964527275.1 uncultured Desulfosarcinaceae bacterium | reverse complement strand
CACTATGGTCTCTGCACCTTGAACTTGGCCGCAGGCCGCTATTTGACCATGCTGAAGGTGAACTCTTCCCCGCTGTAGCAATAGGCCCAATCCATCGGCTTTTTTTATCCTTGGTCATTGTAATTAATCCCCATTAAGTGACAACCCATGAAGCATATTCGCAATTTCAGCATCATCGCCCATATCGACCACGGCAAGTCAACGCTCTCGGATCGCATGATTCAGGCTACGGAGATGGTGTCGGAACGTGATTTCCATGATCAAATCCTCGACAGCATGGACATCGAAAGGGAGCGGGGCATAACCATCAAGAGTCAGACGGTCTGCCTGCCTTACGCGGCCGCCGATGGTCGGACCTATAATCTCAATCTGATCGATACCCCTGGGCATGTCGATTTTACCTACGAGGTCTCCCGCGCTCTGGCCTCCTGCGAAGGGGCCCTGCTGCTCATCGACGCCAGCCAGGGGGTTGAAGCCCAAACCCTGGCCAACCTTCTGCTGGCCATGGAGCACGACCTTGAAATCATCCCGGTGATCAACAAGATCGACCTGCAGTCCGCCGATGTGGAGCGAGTTAAAAAGCAGATCGCAGAAGATCTGGGGCTCGACCCAGAGAGGGCCATTTTGGCATCGGCCAAGGAGGGTATCGGCATCGCAGATGTCATGGAGGCGGCCGTGACCCAACTACCGCCCCCGGAGGGTGATCCAGACGCGCCGCTACGCGCTCTGATTTTCGATTCGCACTACGATCCCTTTCGCGGTACAATCGTCCACTTCCGGATTGTGGACGGCCGCATCAAGGCGCGGGACCGCATCCGTTTCCTATCCAACAAATCCACCTACCGCGTAGAGGAGGTGGGTCTGTTCCAGATCGTGCGCAGACCGCAAAAAGAGCTCTGCGCCGGCCAGGTGGGCTATATGATCGCGGGCATCAAAACCGTCAGCGACACCCGCTGCGGTGACACCATCACCCTCAATGACCGTCCGTGCCAGCAGGCGGTTCCCGGCTTCAAGGATGCCAAACCGGTGGTCTTCGCCTCTATCTATCCGGTGGCGGCGGACGACTATGAAGAGTTGGCGGTCTCCCTGGAAAAGCTCAAACTCAACGATGCCTCCTTAATCTATGAGAAGGATACCTCGGCGGCGCTCGGTTTTGGGTTTCGTTGCGGCTTCCTGGGGCTGCTGCACCTGGAGGTCGTCCAGGAGCGTCTGGAGCGCGAGTATGACCAATCGATCATTCTCACGGTGCCCTCGGTACAGTACAAACTGATGCTCAACGACGATCAGGAGATGATCATCGACAACCCGGCGCTCTATCCCGATTCTACTGATATCGCCGCATCTCTGGAGCCTTTCATTCGCGCCAGCATCATCATCCCGGACCGCTATATGGGTGCGGTGATGAAGCTGTGTCTCGAACGGCGGGGCCTGAACAAGAATTACCAGTACTTGACCAGCAACCGGCTGGAGATGATCTTCGAGCTGCCGCTGTCGGAAGTGATCTTCGATTTTTACGACAAGCTCAAGACCGTGACCCAAGGTTATGGCTCTTTTGATTACGATATCATCGAGTACCGGCCCACCCAACTGGTGAAGCTCGACATCCTGATCAACGGCGAGCGCGTAGATGCCCTATCCCAACTGGTGCACCAGGAGCGCGCCTATATGCGCGCGCGGGTGGCCTGCGATAAGCTCAAGGACGAGATACCCCGACAACAGTTCAAGATCGCCATCCAGGGGGCTGTGGGCGGCAAGATCATTTCGCGCTCCACGGTGAACGCCTACCGCAAGGACGTGACCGCCAAGTGCTACGGCGGCGACATCACACGCAAGCGCAAGCTGCTGGAAAAACAGAAAAAAGGCAAGAAACGCATGAAAATGGTGGGCAAAGTGATGCTGCCGCAGTCGGCCTTTTTAGCGGTCTTGAAGACGGATAACGAGTAATACCAAGGAGACCTCATGGGCAAAACTATCGCCGAAAAGATATTCGATTCCCACCTGGTGGACCAGCCCGCGCCGGACAGATACGTGATTCGTCTGGACGCGGTATTTTGTCACGAGATTACCACGCCGGTGGCTATCAACGATCTCAGGGAGCGGGGATTGGACCGGGTATTCGATCCAGACAAGATCAAGGCCGTCATCGACCATGTAACGCCGGCCAAGGACAGCAAGACCGCCGCACAGGGCAAGATCCTCAGAGATTGGTCACGGCGTCAGAAGATCGAGGACTTCTTCGACATCGGCAGCAACGGCGTCTGCCACGCCCTTTTTCCGGAGAAGGGCTTTGCCCGTCCCGGATACACAATCATCATGGGCGACTCCCACACCTGTACGCATGGCGCATTCGGCGCCTTTGCCGCCGGCGTGGGTACAACCGATCTGGAGGTGGGCATACTAAAAGGGGTGTGTGCTTTTCGCAAACCGGCCAGCCTCAAGATCGTCATCGACGGCGAGCTCCAGGCGGGCGTCTATGCCAAAGACGTGATCCTGGCAATCATCGGACAAATCGGGGTCAACGGCGCCACCGACCAGGTGGTGGAGTTCGAAGGCCCGGTGGTCGAGGCCATGAGCATGGAGTCGCGCATGACCCTTTGCAATATGGCAGTTGAGGCCGGTGCCACGAGCGGTATCTGCGCGCCCGACGAGACCACGGTGGAATATCTGTGGCCCTTCATCAAGGAGGAGTTTGATTCACCAGGGCAGGCGCTGTACCACTACGGTCGGTTCCGTGCCGACGAAGATGCCCAATACACACGGGTCGTCACCCTGGATGCCTCTGGAGTGACGCCCCAGACGACTTTCGGCTACAAACCGGACCAGGTCAAGAGCGTCGTCGAGATGAGCGGCACCCCTATAGATCAGGTCTATATCGGCTCTTGCACCAACGGCCGCATCGAAGATCTGCGTATTGCTGCCCAGGTTCTGGCAGGTAAGAAGATCAGCGACCGTATCCGTGCCATAGTCTCGCCGGCCACACCTCGGATTTACAGCCAGGCGCTCGCGGAGGGCCTAATTCAAACTTTCATGGATGCCGGTTTCTGCGTTACCAACCCCACCTGCGGGGCCTGCCTGGGCATGAGCAACGGCGTCCTGGCCCAAGGCGAAGCCTGCGCGGCCACCACCAACCGCAACTTCAACGGCCGCATGGGCAAGGGCGGCATGGTGCACCTGGTGAGCCCGGCCACGGCGGCAGCCAGCGCCGTAGCGGGCTGCATTGTAAACTCTGAGATCTTCGAGGGATTAAGAGATGAAAAATTTTAACGGCCCAGTCCTCTTCCTGGACCGCGGCGACATCAACACCGACGAAATCATCCCGGCGCGCTACCTGACCGAAATCACCAAAGAGGCCTTAGGACCCCACCTGCTCGAGGATCTCAGCCTGGAGCAATTCGATCCCCGTATCGATATCGAAGGCAAAAGCGTGATCATAACCCGGGATAACTTCGGCTGCGGCTCCAGCCGCGAGCATGCTCCCTGGGCATTGGATGTCAATGGTATCCATGTGGTGGCGGCCCAGAGCTTCGCACGCATCTTCCGCCAAAACATGTTCAATTGCGGCATGCTGGCGTTGGAACTGCCGGCCCGAACCATCGAGATGCTCTTTAAGCGCTTCGGCGGCAAGCAGACCGAGGCGCGGACCGATTTTAAAGGCAGCCGCCTGATCTTGCGCAGCGGCGATGCAGAGGAGTCGGTCCCCTTTGTTATTTCCGATTTTGA
>CAZGPF010000183.1:0-3742 GCA_964527275.1 uncultured Desulfosarcinaceae bacterium | reverse complement strand
AGTTACCACATATCAAGATTGCCGCAAACCGTAGCTTCGCGGCGCAAAATATATTCAAACAGATAAGGAAAATACCTATGGCAAAAACGATGATGACAGTAGACGGTAACACTGCGGCGGCGCACGTGGCTTATGCCTTGAGCGATGCGGCGGCAATCTATCCTATTACGCCCTCATCTCCCCTCGGTGAGATCGCTGATGAATGGGCGGCCAATGGCCGCAAGAATATCTTTGGTCAGGAGGTGCTGATCCGCCAATTACAGAGTGAAGCCGGCGCTGCGGCGGCCGTCCATGGCTCTCTGGCTTCCGGCGCCCTGACCAGCACCTATACGGCCTCCCAGGGCCTTTTGTTGATGATTCCCAACATGTACAAGATGAGCGGCGAGCTTCTGCCGGGCGTATTGCATGTCACCGCCCGCGCCATTGCCGCCCATGCGCTCTCGATTTTCGGAGACCATCAGGATGTTATGGCTGTCCGCCAGACCGGTTTCGCCATTCTGGCATCCAACTCGGTGCAGGAGGCCCAGGACATCGCCCTGGTGGCCCACCTCTGCGCCATCGAAGGCAGCCTGCCGTTTTTGCACTTTTTCGATGGTTTCCGTACCAGCCATGAGATTCAAAAGATCGAGATGATCGAGTATGCGGAGATGGCCAAACTGGTCAACCAGGAAGCCCTGGCCAAATTCCGCGCCCGCGGCGCCAACCCCGAACGCCCCGAACTTCGCGGCACCGCTCAGAACCCGGACATCTACTACCAGGGCCGTGAAGCCTCCAACCCGTACTATCTGGCCCTGCCCGGCATCGTGGCCGATTATATGCAAAAGGTAAGCGCACTCACAGGTCGGGCCATCAACCTGTTCGATTATGTGGGTGCCCCTGATGCCGAGCATATCGTCGTCTCCATGGGATCTTCCTGTGAAACCATCGAAGAGGTGGTCGGCCACCTGACCGCCCAGGGCGAAAAAGTGGGCCTGGTTAAAGTTCGCCTTTTCCGTCCCTTCTCGGCCCAACATCTGGTCAAGGCCATACCGGCCAGCGCCAGGATAATCACCGTCCTCGACCGTACCAAAGAGCCGGGCGCATTGGGCGATCCCCTCTACCTGGATGTTTGCGCCACCTTCATGGAGCAGGGCCGCGACGGCAAGATCCTCGGCGGCCGCTATGGCCTGGGCTCCAAGGAGTTCACCCCGGCCATGGTTAAGGCCGTATTTGACAACATGCAGCAGGCCAGCCCCAGGAACCACTTCAACGTGGGCATCAGCGACGATGTAAGCGACACCTCCCTGGTGGTTGAAGATGGCTTTGAGGTGGCCCCCGCAGGCACGGTGGCCTGTAAGTTCTGGGGTCTGGGAGCCGATGGCACCGTGGGCGCCAACAAGAGCGCCATCAAGATCATCGGCGACAACACCGACATGTATGCCCAGGCCTACTTCTCCTACGACTCGAAGAAGTCCGGCGGCATCACCATCTCCCATCTGCGTTTTGGCAAAAGCCCCATCAAATCGACCTATCTGATCGATGCCGCAGACTACATCGCATGCCACAACCCGGCCTATGTCAACATCTACGACGTGCTGGAGGGCATCAAGCATGGCGGCACCTTCATGCTCAACAGCCCCTGGTCGGCTCAGGAGATGGAAGCCAGGCTGCCAGCGGCCATGCGCAAGACCATCGCCGCAAAGAGGCTTAAGTTCTACACCATCGACGCCGTCAAGATCGCCGGCGAAGTCGGCTTGGGCGGGCGCATCAACATGATCATGCAGACAGCCTTCTTCAAAGCCGCCAACGTGATTCCCGTGGACCAGGCCATCGACTACCTCAAGGACCAGATCAATAAGCTATTCAGCAAGAAGAGCGAAAAAATCGTTACCATGAACTGGGAGGCCGTGGACCGTACCCTGGACAACCTGGTGGAGATCGACGTTCCCGACTCCTGGGCCGGGGCCGCCGGCGTATCGGCTGCCAGGGCCGATGTGCCCCTATGGATATCCGAGGTGATGCAGCCCATTCTGGCCCAGCAGGGCGACAAGCTGCCGGTCTCGAAGTTCAGCCCCGATGGCATCTTCCCGGTCTCGACCACCCAATACGAGAAACGCGGCGTGGCCATCAACGTACCCCAATGGGTCATGGAAAACTGTATCCAGTGCAACCAGTGCGCCATGGTCTGTCCACATGCGGCCATCCGTCCCTTCCTGGCCACGGATGATGAGCTGGCCGACGCGCCGACCAGCTTTGAAGTTAAAAAGGCCATCGGTAAGGAATTTAAAAAGGCGAACCTGAGCTTCCGCATCCAGGTCTACTCCGAGGACTGCATGGGTTGCGGCAACTGCGCGGATATCTGCCCGGCCAAGAGAGCGGCCCTGGTGATGAAGCCCCTGCCGACGCAGATCGAAACCCAGGTGCCCAATCTAAAATTTGCCCAGACCCTGCCCGACCGCTCCGAGCTAGTCAACCGCAGAACAGTCAAGGGCAGTCAGTTCTATCAACCCCTGCTTGAGTTCTCCGGCGCCTGTGCCGGCTGCGGTGAGACCCCCTATGCAAAGCTGATCACTCAGTTGTTTGGCGAACGCATGATCATCGGTAACGCCACCGGCTGCACTTCCATCTGGGGCGGCAGCGCGCCATCGATTCCATACTGCGCCAACAAAGATGGTCACGGACCCACCTGGGGCAACTCCCTGTTCGAAGATCCGGGCGAGTTTACCTACGGCATGCTCATAGGCCAGATTCAACAGCGAGCCCGGCTGGCCCTGCTGGCCGAACAGGCCCTGGCCACCGACATCGACGAGCAGGTCAAACAGGCCCTGGCCAACTGGCTGACCAACATGCAGGAGGCCGACCTCTCCAGGAAATACGGCGACCAGCTCAAGGAGCTGCTGCCCAGGCAGGGCGGCAACGGCCTGCTGGCCGAGATCAACAGCATGTCGGGTCTCTTTACCAAGAAGTCTTACTGGGTCTTCCTGGGCGACGGCGCGGCCTACGATATCGCCTTTGGCGGCATCGACCATGTGCTGGCCTCGGGTGAGGACATCAACGTGATGGTCTACGATACCGAAGTTTACTCCAACACCGGTGGCCAGAGCTCCAAAGCCACACCCACGGGCTCCATCGCCAAGTTTGCCGCCTCGGGCAAGAAGACCGCCAAGAAGGATATGGGCGCCATGGCAATGTCCTACGGTTACGTCTATGTAGCCAACATAGGCATGGGAGCCAACAAGAACCATACCCTCAAGGCCATCTTAGAAGCCGAAGCCTACAACGGCCCCTCCCTGATCATGGCCTATGCGCCGTGCATCAACCACGGAATCAAGAAGGGCATGGGCAAGACCCAGGAGGAGACCAGGCTGGCCGTGGATTGCGGTTACTGGCCCCTGTACCGTTTCAACCCCAAACTCAAGGATGAAGGCAAGAACCCGTTCCTCCTCGACTCCAAGGAGCCCCAGGGCAACCTGAAAAATTTCCTGGGCGGCGAGATCAGATACGCGGCCCTGGAGAAACTCTTCCCCGAGGAGGCCGAGCGGCTGCACACCCAACTGGAAAGAGAGTTTGGCGAACGCTACCTGCTACTCCGACACAAGGCCCAACAGGAACTGCCCCAGGTTCCGACCTCCGCCGGCAGTGCCATCGATGACGGTACTGATCCCGACGCCTGCATCCTCTCTGCCACAGCCGAACACGGCTCCGGCGAAGCCTGCGATGACGGTCGTGCCGGCAAGTAAGACCGCACGCATTTAGAATATGT
>CAZGPF010000182.1:0-3768 GCA_964527275.1 uncultured Desulfosarcinaceae bacterium | reverse complement strand
CCTATCTCGAATATATTGGACCGGCACTCTTCAAAAACGATTGCGGCGTTGATATCGGAGTAGCCTAGCGGAAAGTTGGGCGGGGCCATGACCGTGGAAAACATGTTCTGCATGAACTTCTTGTGGCAGGGGTCGCAGTGCAGGCGCATCTTCGGGTGTTGCAGAAAAAGGGGCTTGAAGTAGGGAAACCCCATCAGGTGATCCCAGTGGCCATGGGTCAGGAGGAAATTGTACTGGTAGCGCCCCTCCCTGAGCAGTTGGTTGCCCAGCCTGCGCATGCCGGTGCCGGCATCCACAATGATGATATCGTCGTCGCGGGTTCGAATTTCCAGGCAGGTGGTATCGCCACCATACTTGATATATTCTCTACCAGAGACCGAAATCGATCCTCTCGCTCCCCAGCATCGAATATGCATTGATCCTTCCTGCGGAGCTCACCCCGCTTTTACTTAGCGGGGATATCCGGAGATGCGTTGCGACGATATCTGCGCTCAATCTCCAAGCAGAATCTTCACATGGTCGGCGGCCAATTGAGGAAGTCGATCCAGGCAGTAGCCTCCCTCCAACACGGAAATCAAGCGTCCCTCACAATATCGATGCGCCAATTGCATCAGGGTTCGCATGGCCCAGGCGTAACACTCGGTAGTCAAATAGATATTGGACATATTGTCGTCTTCATGGCCGTCGAATCCCACGGACAACAGCAGTACTTCAGGCCTGAAATCCTCGAAGGCCGGCGGCAGGTTCTTTTCCACCAGCCCGCGAAAATCGTCATCACCCTGTCCCGGCAAGAGCGGATCATTTTTCGTAAATCCCTTACCCGCGCCCCGACCGCGTTCATCTTCACGGCCAGTGCCAGGGTATGCATATGTGGGGTGTTGATGGATCGAGTAGTAGAAGATGGTGTCATCGCGCTCGAATATATGCTGGGTGCCGTTGCCGTGATGGACATCGATATCGACAATCGCAACCCGCTGGATGCCATGCTCCCGCTGAAGATAGCGCGCGGCAATGGCCACATTGTTAAAAAAGCAAAAACCCATGGCTTGATTCGCTTCGGCATGATGACCAGGAGGCCGCACCGCGCAAAAAGCGTTGTCGATCTCACCCTCGATCACCTGCCTGGTGGCCTCCACTACACCACCCACGGCCAGTAGAGCAGTCTCGTAACTCTCCGTGCACATCTGGTTGTCCGCGTGATCCAGCGAGCGGTGATCGGTGAGGCAGACCTCTTCGAAACGACGAATATAGGCCTGGGAGTGTACGTATTCCACCCGCTTCATGAGGGCGCGTTGGGCGGCAATGAGTTTCAGGTGGGGAAGCAGCCCGGCATCCTCGATGCCCTTGTAAATCATCTCCAGGCGCTCGGGCACTTCGGGATGGTAGGGTCCGGTGTCGTGTAGCTGAAATCGCCAATCGTATAGAAATCCTGTTCGCTTCATCAGATGCTCTTTTGTCAAGCTGGTATGCACTTCAATTCCGCACGGCAGCCCCGCTGTGGCAATGGTCTCTGCGGGTTACGACAGCAACTCTATTTGAGAAAAATTTTGTCGAAGATGGCAAAAACGGCCCTCATAGCGGGATTGTCGTCTTCGATATTGATGGTGGGCTTGCCTTGCAGGTCATAGTCGTATACCGCGTCATCGGCCGGCACGGTGCCTGCCAGTTCGAGTCCCCCCCGGGTGACCATATCGATGACTTGCGGGGGCAGTTCAGCTTGCGCCCGGTTAATAATCAGGTAGCTTGCGCCCACGCCGATGTTCAGATCGCGGGCCAGCTTTTCGATACGCAGGCCGGCCTGCAGACCGCGCCGTGAAGTATCGGCGACAATCAGCAGCAGATCCACATTGTTGGTGGTCAGCCGGCTGATGTGTTCCATGCCGGCTTCGTTGTCTATCACCACATAGCTGTAATTATTGATCAGCTTTTCCAAAAATCGGGCCAACAGGGAGTTGGCGGCGCAATAACAACCCGCGCCTTCGGGGCAACCCATGACCACCAGATCGAACCCCTCCTCCTCGGCGACGGCCTGCTCCAGGCGCATGGACATAAAGACATCCTTGGTCATGCCCGACGGGACCTGGCCCTTTTTCATATCTTCCCGAGCCTGGCCCAAAGTATCCCGGACTTCAAGGCCCAGAACTTCGTTCAGATTGGCGTTGCTGTCGGCATCCACCGCCAGAATGGGGGTCTTGCCTTTGGCCACCAGGTATTTGATCAGCATCCCGGCAATGGTGGTTTTGCCGACACCGCCTTTTCCGGCTAAAGAGATTGAAAATGCCATGGAGGTAGAATCTCCCGGTCCATTTGAGTGCCGATGCCGGACCTCATTATTCCGACGTCACCAGTGACACTAAAGCAAGTTAAAAGCCCCCGTCAAGGAACATTTTTAACGCCGCAAGCGGCATAGAAAACCGGCCGGCACGCAGCTCGACCTCTCCTAATCCTTGACCCCAGGGGGAGGGGGGAGGATGAAATCTCATCCCAGCCGCGCCTTGCGTCTGATCTCCAAAACGGCCTCTCTCTTTTGCCTCCCGTCACAAAGGTCAAAATAGTCTTGCCGACGAATTTCATAAAAGGCATATTGTGCGGTAGCGGCAAACTCACAATTGGCAAGCCTGGATGAGCGCACGGAGTAGTTTGATCGCGGCTCAATGAGGCTCCAGAGGCCCGATATGCGATTCAGACCCTGCATCGACCTGCACAAGGGCAGCGTCAAACAGATCGTCGGCAGTACATTGTCGGATGACGGTACCGTCAACCCGCAGATCAATTTTGAAGCCCGCAAACCAGCTCAGTGGTTCGCCCGCCGCTATCGCCGAGATAATCTTACCGGCGGGCACGTGATTCAGTTGGGGCCTGGCAACCGGGCGGCTGCCACGGCTGCGCTGTCAGCCTGGCCCGGCGGGATGCAGCTCGGGGGCAAAGTCACCATCGACAATGCCGGCGATTGGCTCGATGCCGGCGCCGCCTCGGTGATCGTCACCTCGTGGGCCTTTTACGGCGGCAAGGTGAACGAGGAGCGCATCAAGGCGCTCAGTCAAGCCATCGGTGCCCGACGCCTGGTGCTCGATTTGAGCTGCCGCCGCAGGGGCAACGACTACTATGTGGTCACCGATGGCTGGCAAAAATTCACCACAGTGCGCATCGAAACCCGCCTTCTGGACCGCCTCTCCCGCTACTGCTCCGCATACCTGGTCCACGGGGTCGATGTGGAGGGTAAATGCCGGGGCATCGAAACCCCCCTGGTGGCCTTGCTGGGAGAGTGGGGCCAGATGCCGGTGACCTATGCCGGCGGCATCCACGACGACGAAGATCTTGAGACCATCGAACGCCTCGGTCGAGGCTGCATAGATTTTACCGTGGGCAGCGCCCTGGACATCTTCGGCGGCCAGGGATTCAAGTATGCGGCCCTGGCCAGGAAGTATGGCGGCAAGTAGCCCACATAGCCGGTAAGGAGGTTGATATGCGACGATTTGATGTCACCCTGTTTGAGCCCTACCCCTTTGAGCAGGGCCAGAAGATTCGTATCGAGGGCGGCAAGCGCCACGGTGACTGGGAGGTCGTGGCGGTCAGCGACGCCAAGGTGACCCTGCGCTGTCCCATCTCTGGACGTGATTTCCAGTGGGACCGCTTCTGTTACAGCATAGGTGAGCGCAAGGATGCCCTCTGGCCCCAACCAGAGTAATTGGTGTACCGCACCATCTATCAAGGCCGTAACTACTCAGAGCACTTCATCTTCGGCCCTTCAGGCCTTTCCATATAGCG
>CAZGPF010000181.1:0-3807 GCA_964527275.1 uncultured Desulfosarcinaceae bacterium | reverse complement strand
AGTTCAGGTTGCAGAGTTCATTGATTGACACGCATCATAAAAAGGTATAATGTCGTCACCTTTATTTTGATGGAGAGTTGCCTTTGGCGTCGAAAATCCCCGATGAAACAATTCGTCGTATTAAAAATTCCGCCAGCATCGTGGATGTTGTGGCCGATCACGTAGCGCTTAATCGGTCGGGGCGCAACTACTTGGGGCTGTGCCCTTTTCACGCGGAAAAGACGCCATCTTTTACTGTGAGTCCTGAAAAGCAGATTTTTTACTGCTTTGGCTGTCATATTGGCGGGAATATTTTTAGTTTCGTCATGCAGCGGGACGGCTTTTCGTTTCCCGAGGCTGTCCGGGCGGTGGGCGCCAGGTACGGCATCGAAGTGCCCCACCAGCGCTTGTCGGCACATCAGAAAAAGGTGCTCTCCGAAAAAGAGAATCTTTTTGAGATCAATGCATTGGCCGTGGCCTATTTCCAGGAGATGCTCCGCGAACCGCGAACGGGCCGTCAAGCCGAGGCCTACCTAAACGGACGCGGCATGACCCGCAAGGTCATTGAAAGTCATAAACTTGGGTATGCGCCCGATCGCTGGGATGGCCTTTTGCTACATCTTCAGCAAAAAAGGGTACCGTTGGACCTGTTGGCCAAGACAGGCTTGGTAGTGCCTCGAAAGAAGAAAAACGGGTATTACGACCGCTTCCGGGACCGGATTATTTTTCCGATTTATAACCTGAACCATCAGGTGGTTGGATTCGGTGGCAGGGTCATGGGAGACGGGATGCCCAAATATCTTAACTCTCCTGAAACCCCGATATATAACAAACGTCGTTCACTCTACGGTATCCATAAGGCCAGACAGACAGCCCGAACCAGCGCCACGGTTTATATTGTCGAAGGCTATTTTGATGTCCTGGCTTTCCACCTTTTCGATATCGACAATGCTGTGGCCACGCTCGGTACCGCCTTGACAGCCGAGCATGTTCAATTACTTAAAGGTTTGGTGGGTGCAAGCGGTCGGGTTATTTTAGTGTACGACTCCGACCAGGCGGGTATAAGGGCGGCTCAACGCAGTATCGAAGTGTTCGAGCGGGGCCTTGTGGATGCACGCATTCTGATTCTGCCGGAAGGCTACGACCCGGATGACTACCTGAGAGAATATGGCCTCGATGAATTTTTAAAGGCTGCCGCAAAAGCTTTAGGCATGATGCCGTTCCTGATCGAGAGAGCCATTGGTCGCCACGGACTTTCCATCGAAGGCAAGATAAAAGTGGTCGCCGAGATGAAAGCACCGCTGGCCGCCGTTCAAGACGGCGTTGCGCGTTCATTGTACATCAAGCAATTGGCTGAAAAGCTCGATATTAGTGAGGCCGTGGTGATGGAGAAGATCCGCATAACGGCCCGGGGGTCCTCATCCGTGGTCGGCAAACGTCGCAATGGCTCGGATGCCGGACTTGCTGATGACGGCCAGCGATTGGAACAACAGATTGTAGCCATGCTATTGCGCTTTCCGGTAATGATTCCGGAAATCGTGGGCCGCAATCTGCTCGACTTTTTTGAAGATGAGCAGTTATGTTCCATCGCCCATTTGATAGTAAATCATTTTCAGAATGGGCACAAAAGTGTGGCCGACCTGCTCTCGATGATTGAAAATTCCCAATATCGAAGTCTCATCACTCAATTGGCGATAGATGAACAGCACTGGGATCGACAAGGCAGTCAACGGCTGCTCAACCAATTCGAGTCTCGCCATCGGCGACGATCAAAGCAGGACCTTCAGCGTCGCATAGAAGCTGCCGAAAGAGACGACGATGTGGATCTTCTGTGCAAATTATTGAAGCAGAGGCAGATCCAGGCAGGTAAAGATTTGACCAATTCGTAAGCCGCGGGAGGCTCTTTGCGATGCAAAAAAAATCCAATACCAAACCCAAATCCGCTGGTGCGTCCAATGGGGCTGCTAAAACGAAGACCGCGATCAAAAAAAATGTCAATACAAAGCCGCCAGCTCCCGCTACGACACCTGATAAAAAACCGTCAACATCCAGGCATGGGGTTAAACCAGTGAAAAAAGAGACCAGAACAATATCTGAAAAAGCACTTAAGTCTCTAATAACCCATGGTAAAATACAGGGATTCTTGTCCTACGGCGATATTAACAAGGCCCTGCCGGAAGAGATGCTTTCTCCCAATCAGCTTGATGAAACCCTGATGATGTTTTCTGATCTGGGCATTGATATCATCGATGAGAACAACAAGAAGCTGACCAAACCTAAAGTCTTGCCGAGCCTGCAAAGCGCAAAAAAGGGTGCGGCGGCCATGCCCGACTATGGAGCGGTTACCGATCCGGTTAAGATGTATCTGCGTGAAATGGGCATGGTCACATTGTTAAGTCGTGAAGGTGAGGTGGAGATCGCCAAGAAGATCGAAGCCGGCGAGCAGGATGTCCTCCGCGCACTGCTGGAAACGACCCTGGGGGTGGAGTTTTTACTCAATCTTGGACAGCGCATCGGGCAGCGGATGTTGCGCCCCAAGAATGTATTGCGCGACATCGACGACGGAGACGGCTATCAGGACGAATTTGCCCAGATAAACGCATTTATCAAAACCGTTGCCTCGATCAATGAGGTTCACGAAGAGAACATGGCTTTTCGACAAAAGCTCTTCCTGGACAAGGAGATCAAGCCGGATGCGCGACGGCGAATACGGCGCTGCATCAACCGCCGCAATAGAAAGATCTTCGAAATGCTCAAGGGGTGGCGCCTGGAGGGTGGCGTTATCGACCAGATTGAGGACGAAATTCGCAACTTTGTCGAGTGGTTCGATGCTATGAACCGCGTCATTACGGCCACAGCCGAATCGTTGAACCTGCCGGTGGTCAAATTGCGTGAGAGTCTGAGCGCCAGGACGCGCTTTATTGAAGTCGTCGATACCAATTGCGATATGCCCCGCAGCGATCTCGACCGTTTCTATCAGGAGATCGTCGATATTCAGCGACAGATCGAGGCCAAGGAGATTCAAATCAAGGCCAACAGCCGTATTCTCAAGCGCATTCTCTCCAACGTGGATGTCGGTCGCGGACGGGCCAAGATTGCCAAGAGTGAATTGATTAAAGCTAACCTGCGCCTGGTTGTCAGCATCGCCAAGAAATACACCAACCGAGGACTGCAGTTCCTCGACTTGATTCAGGAAGGCAATATTGGTCTGATGAAGGCTGTGGATAAATTTGAGTATCGTCGTGGCTATAAATTCAGCACCTATGCAACCTGGTGGATTCGGCAGGCCATCACCCGGGCCATTGCCGACCAGGCACGCACCATCCGTATTCCCGTCCACATGATCGAGACAATTAACAAGCTGATACGTACTTCGCGTTATCTTGTTCAGGAGATGGGGCGTGAACCCAGGCCGGAGGAGATCGCCGAGAAGATGGAGATTCCTCTGGATAAGGTGCGCAAGGTGTTGAAAATCGCCCGCGATCCCATCTCCCTGGAAACACCTATAGGCGAAGAGGAAGACAGCCATCTTGGTGATTTTATAGAAGATAAAAAGTTCATGTTGCCATCGGAGGCCGCAATCAGCCTCAACCTGGCCGAACAGACACGCAAGGTGCTGGCCACGCTGACCCCGCGCGAGGAGAAAGTGTTGCGTATGCGCTTTGGAATCGGAGAAAAAGCCGATCATACCCTGGAGGAAGTGGGGCAGGATTTTACCGTCACCCGAGAAAGAATCCGTCAAATCGAAGCCAAAGCACTTCGTAAACTGCGCCATCCCACCCGCAGCCGTAAGCTCAAGAGTTTTATCGACGGCTGACCCCATCGCCG
>CAZGPF010000180.1:0-3814 GCA_964527275.1 uncultured Desulfosarcinaceae bacterium | reverse complement strand
GCTATATGGAAAGGCCTGAAGGGCCGAAGATGAAGTGCTCTGAGTAGTTACAAACCTTCTTGCTTTATTTTTTGTGTATACTATAAAGATCTTTTTGGTTAACCGTGATACACTATCGGCCGCGCTAGAGACGGCCTGTCACTAATCGACCTCGACGAGGGGGGGAACCGAACCATGCAACTTATCGACCAGTTGGAAAGAGAGCAGATGCGTCTCGATTTGCCGGCATTCTCACCCGGCGATACCGTGCGGGTGCATGTAAAAATAAGGGAAGGCGACAAGGAGCGCATTCAGATATTCCAGGGCGTGGTCATCGCCAGACGTAAAGGCGGCATCAACGCCTCGTTTACCGTGCGCAAAGTCTCATACGGCGTTGGCGTCGAACGTGTCTTTCCCCTGCATTCACCGATCATAGACCGCATCGAGATTGTTACCCGAGGTCGCGTCCGTCGCGCCAAGATCTACTACCTGCGCAAGCTACGCGGCAAGGCGGCGCGTATCCGCGAAAAACGCTTTAACTAACCCGCCAAGACCACGACATGCCTGTGGGTCTCTGGGAATTTGAAAAATCGTTGACGGCCCTGGGTTTTGGGCTTATCGCCGGTACCGATGAAGCCGGAAGGGGACCCTTGGCCGGGCCGGTGGTGTCGGCGGCTGTGATTCTGCCATCTGGTTTCGATGATCAAGGGGTCGATGATTCCAAAAAGCTTGTCCCGGCGAGGCGGGAGCAACTCTACGCCCGCATACACTCCGAAGCGTACGCCGTGGGCATCGGCGTAGTCGAAGCGGCGGATATCGACCGTATCAACATCCTCCAGGCCGCCAGACGTTCCATGGCCCTGGCCGTGGGCCAATTAAGCCCTCAGCCGGACTTCGTGCTGGTGGATGGCAATTGCGACATTCCCTTACCCCTGCCTCAGCAAGCCGTCGTCAAGGGTGACAGCCGTAGCATCTCCATCGCCGCGGCGTCCATCATCGCCAAGGTCCTGCGCGACCGGATGATGCAAGACTATCACCGCGCCTTTCCCCAATTCGGATTTGACCGCCACAAAGGCTACCCCACTAAGGCACACAAGGCGGCCATCGCCGCCCACGGGCCTTGTCCCATCCATCGCCGCTCCTTTAAAGGAGTCAGCGAGCACCTCGATGACTTGCCCCCGGCGGCTAAAGAAGATACCCATGACCAGGCATAAGCAGCGCGCCGGTCGCCGAGGTGAAGAGTTGGCCGTGCGCCATTTGCGCCGCAATGGTTATAAGATCATGCAGCGCAATTTCCGCACCCGGCTGGGTGAAATCGACATCATCGCCCGTCACAAGGATGCGCTCGTCTTCATTGAGGTCAAGACGCGCGGCTCCTTGCGTTACGGCGACCCTAAGTTCGCCTTAACCAGGAAGAAAAAGCGCACCATATCGATGGTGGCCTTGGAGTATTTGAAGCAACAGAGTAGTCCACAAACCCGCGCCCGGTTCGATGTGGTCACCGTGCTGACGGACGGGGAGAGACCCGAAATCGAAGTGATCGCCAATGCCTTTGAACTCGCCTATGGCTGACAAAAGAGCGCCCTCCGGGTCTCTCTACGTGGTGGCCACGCCTATCGGCAACCTGGACGATCTCACACCTCGGGCACTGAAGACCCTGCAACGGGTCGATCTCATCGTCGCCGAGGATACCCGCCACACGCGCCGTCTGCTCGAAGCCCAAGGCATCCAGAAAAAGCTGATCTCCTGTCACGAGCATAACGAAGGCCGGCGGGCCGAGGCACTGGTAGCGCGACTGCTCCAGGGGGCCCACATTGCCCTGGTCACCGATGCCGGCACGCCCACGATCTCCGACCCCGGCTACCGCCTGGTCCGGGCCGCCGCCGCCAAGGGGCTGCCGGTGGTGCCCATCCCCGGTGTTTCGGCGGCCATCGCGGCCCTATCGGCATCCGGGCTGGCCACGGACAGTTTCACCTTCATCGGGTTTCCGGCCCGCAGCAAGGCGAAACGCATGCGGCAGCTCGAAACTCTGGCCGTCAGCTCCCATACCTTGATCTTCTTTCAGGCGCCCCATCGCCTGGTAGCCTTTGTGCATGAATTGATTGCCGCCATGGGCGACCGGCCGGCCGTATTGGCCCGGGAGCTGACCAAGATGCACGAAGAGTTCATCCGTTCTCCGCTGTCGCAAATGGCGGCACGCCTGGAGCAGCGTGAAAAAATCCGTGGCGAATGTACCTTGATCGTAAGCGGGGCATCCGTGATCCAACCCACAGAAACCGATCTGCACACGGCCCTGACAAAAGAGCTGGAAGCGGCAGACCGCTCCTTGAGCCAGGTGGCCAGAGCCCTGGCCAGAGAATTCAACCTGCCGCGCAGCGAGGTCTATTCAAAGGCACTGAAGTTACGCGATCTGCATCATAAAAAGCACGAGCGTTGAATCGAAATCGGGGATGCTTTTATTCGCAAAGTGCATTCGGTAATCGCTTGTAGGAAGAGACAGAGCTGTTATGAGCCCTTTGACCAAAATCCATCCGGTAGTCGTACCGGTTCCCGAAGCTGATCGAAGGTTAATAGGACGCTCCAGAGTCGAAACCTTGAGCCGCCGCGCCCGTGAGGCGTTGAACCACTCGGCCCGCTACAGCGGCCACAGGCTGGGCCCCCTGCTAAAGGATGACCGCGGCGCGCCTAAGCCCTGCAACGGCCTCTACTGGTCGCTGACTCATAAAACGCACTACGTGGCGGCCGTGACCGCGCCTCACCGCGTGGGCATCGACATAGAGAGAGTCAAGCCGTGTAACTCAGGGCTCTACGCACGCATCGCCGATCCTGCGGAGTGGGCCCTTGCGTCCACGGTAAGCTTGCCCCTTTTCTTCCGTTTCTGGACCGCCAAGGAGGCTGTGCTCAAGGCGGCGAGCAGTGGATTGGCGGGGTTGTCGCGTTGCCGGGTCCATAAAATTGTAGATCATAACCTTATAGAACTTGCCTATGACGACAAGATCTGGACGGTCACGCAACGCTGGATCGAAGATGACCATATCGTCGCCGTCACCACCTCAAACGACGAGGTTCGGTGGCATGTGGCTAGTCTCAAATGAGATGCGGCCCCCTGCCAGCCACCGGCACCACCTACCGCTGCGACAAGCACCACATTGATATATGCGCCGCCTGCGGGCCATGCAAGGAATCCTGGATCTACTGGATTTACTGCAAGTTCAGACCCGCCTGTCTGATCAATTTTATGACCACAGAGAACCAGCGCGCGCGGCAAATTTCCTCAAAGGATCAGGGCGGCAACCATCATCTCTTGTCTTTCCCTGAAGAGTCCGAACGCACGGCATCCACAATCAACTCGAACATTTTTCGCGGCGCGCCGCAAATGGGGCACTCGTAAGGCGGTTTCTTGCCTATATGAATATAACCGCAAATCAGACAACGCCATCGCTTTGCCATTGGGTTCTACCTCCCGTTGTTTAGTTGGAGGGTAACATTTTTCGCCAGTGGATCTACCAGTCTAGTCTTAACCTCCGTGCCGGGCCTTTGAGGTACCAAAGTACATCTGCTTTGCCCGGACGCCTTGCATATCCGGCACCTGAGCAAACGCTTACAGTGCTGTAGCTTATCACCTCTTACGCACTTCAATCCCCTGAACGGGTACCAGAAAGGATCTCATAACGTCCAGGGCAGAGGAGGTGAAAAATAAGCGATCGCCTACCCAAAAAAAATGGCTCCCACGCTGGAACATGGAAGCCGGGAAAATAGGTCCCTAAAATAAAAAATTAGACTAAGGGCGATAGGTGGCTGCCGCCGTATCCGACTCCCAGGCGGTTACCCGACC
>CAZGPF010000179.1:0-3826 GCA_964527275.1 uncultured Desulfosarcinaceae bacterium | reverse complement strand
AAATAGAACATGGGGCTTGGGGAGAAGCGACCTGATAGTAGTGATTCAGAATACAGAATCAAAGGGAAGTTGATTGATGCTATATCTAAATCATTTCAGGCGTTAGTAAAATATGGCGTGTTTTTAGGTTTGGGTTATTTTGGTTTTCGTTCTGTTAAAGAGATTGCTGGCCAGATTACCGTCGCTGATATAAAGGCCATTATTGAGATAGTTTGGAGTGAGAAAGCAGGTGACTCAGCTCCTCAATCTTTATTTCAGCACCTTTCCTATTGGTTGATAGGTACTATTCTTCCATGGCTCCTTGGGATTGCCGGATTCATTTATGGCAGGAATCAAAAAAAGCTCAGAGGGCAAACATTTGATCGATTACAGGGACGAATTAAAGACCTTGAGCTAAGAATTGATCCAAATCGCTCAACTAGTGGCCTTGACGGTGGAGAGGAGACAAACGATGCTGATCGTTGATTTAATCAACACGGTCATGGCGGTACTGGCGGCAATTACACTGTGGTGGTTCTTTACAGGCAAATATCAGGAGTACCGAATTGATCTAACCAGACAGCGGTTATTCTCGATTCGTGACGAACTGTTAGATACTGCTATGGACGGAAAGTTGGATATCAATTCTACAGCTTATTGTCTGTGCCGAAAAACTATTAATGGAATGATACGCTATTGTCACAAGCTCAGCTTTTGGCATGTTTTGATTGTATTTATCGGATTTCGAAAGCAGATGAAAGAGATTAATCATAATTATAACAAAATAATACAGAAAGCCCATAAAGACCTATCTGATGAGCAACGACAATTATTGAATGCAATATATTCTAGCATGAGCGAGTTTATACTTTCGAGAATTATATGTTCCTCACTGCCATTAATGGTCCTGTCACGAATTATTCTCGTTGTTATTAGGGTTTTTAACTTGGTTAGGAATGCAAGAGCGCTATTCAATACTTGGTTTTTCCCGCATATCGAATGGCCTATGGCGGTAATCGATTTACATGAACAAAGAGTTGACAGTGTCTCCTGAAGAGCGGAAGCGATATAACCGTCTAAAATAAGAGTCTAAGATAGGACCTGACACGGAAGAGGTCGTTGGTTCAAATCCAACCGCGCCTACCAAAAAATAGTGGGCTTACAGGCCGCAGGGCTTGTAAGCCCTTTTTACTGCGGCTGCCTGCACCTGATTAAACTTAACCACCGAAGTGTGCCGATGTAGTATGAGAGTAGGCGCTTAAGAAAAGAGGCGCTTGCTGTAGCGACCCGATCTGAATAGGCCTAAACACATTGCGAGGCCGACGACGCTTCGCTGCATGTGCCCAATTACGGCGGCCATGCGGACCAAGGCGAACCAGGCACCCGCGCTCAGCTAGCCGGCAAGTTCCAACCCGATCAGCAATAGGTTGCAAAGGGCCATTGCGCCAGCCAAGCCTCTGTTCCATTGTGTGGGAGGGTAACAGGTCAAGGAGTGGAAACGGCCGTCGAACCCACGGCACTTCATGGCGCCGTGTACCCGCTCAGCCCTTTCCGAAGTCCGCACGAAGAGCATGCCCACCATATAGGCATAGGTGCGGTAAGTATGCAGATTGCCGGCCGGCTGAAAATTGCGCATCTTGGCCGCACGATAGAGGCGCAGATACTCCTGCTCGATGACGACAATATAGCGGTAGGCCATCAGCAGCAATTGAACCAGCTTGGAAGGCATCCCCAGGCGGTTAAGCGTGTGACCCAGCGTGGCGATGGGCATGCTGGCCACCAGGGCCATGAAGACCAGCACAATGGTGATGGCTTTGAGGGTGACTTGCAGGCATAGCGCGACCCCGGATCTGCTGATGGCCAGCACTCCCAGGCGGGCCATGGGATCCCCGCCATGGGTCAGGGGTACCAGAAGCCAGGTTATCACGAGGAGCGCGCCTATCACTCCCAGGCGCTTGAGCAGAGGCCGAAGCGGAAGCCGTGCCAGGAGAGTTAATCCTGCGGCAAAAAGTAGCGCCAGGGTAAGGGCACCGATATGGTGTATTAAAGCCACACTGAAGGAGTAGATCGCTGCCAGGATGATGCGCAGGCCGGGATTGGTGCGGTGGATGGGAGATGGCCCCCGGGCAAACGGCTCCTCGATCATTAGTTGGTTCTTCGATAGCGCAGGTAGCTGGCCAGCCCCATGAGGCCCAATATATAGCCCAGCCCGGCCACGATATCCCTCAGACCCCATGACTGCGCGGCAATTTGCGCCCTGAGCGGTGCCAGCTTCTTCTCCAGGCTGCGCTCCACGATCGCTTCGATAGCCTCGGCATTCAGACCAGGGGTCCCATACGTCGATGCCTTGACTGGGGCGTCGGGTTTTTGGGGGTCTGGTAGAGCCACTGTGGCCCCCAACTCTTGAGCGCTGACCGTCCAGCGGCCTGTATGGCCCATGCTCGTGGTCAGCACGATGTCGAGTTGCCGGGCGCCCTGGGGTATGGAAAAGTCGAATCGGCCCCTATCATCGGTGAGACCCTGGGTGACCTTTTTGTGAGCCTGGTCGAAGACTTCGATCCTGCCGCCCTTGACCAGCTTGCCGCCGCTGAATTTAGATTCGGTGTGCACGGTCTGCGCCTCAACCCAGGCGAAAACCATGACGCGATGGGCCAAGGCGGTCGCGGCGGACAACAAGATGGCAAGCAACAGCGTCACGGTGGTGAGTCGGAGATTTTCAGGCGGTAGAAAGTTCATCGTCCGAAGTCCATGGTTCAAGGGTTGCTGCAGTATGGGAGCAGGTTATGGCTTCATTGCGCCGCTCCCACGATGAGTGGTGAGCACGGAATGTGTAGGACGCCGAGCGGCATTTTAAATCTGCTGGCAAGGTGTTCGACCCCTCCCCTCCCTTGACGCAGTGGGGTGCGCCCTCATCCCAGCCACGCCCTCCTAAGTTTTGCCTCCCATCACTCACTATCCAAATCGAAATCGGGATCGCAATTGAGCAGTTCCGGTTTGACCTTGGCCAGGAAGGCCACGCAGATGGCGGTCATCACACCCTCGATGACCATTACCGGCAAGTGCAGGCCGATGGCGGTCCAGGCCAGGGCCAGGAACTTTTGATCCGTGAAAAAGAGGCTGGCAGCCATCAAAATGGCGGTCATGGCAATTGCCCCGGCGCCGCAACCAAATGCGGCCAGTTCTCCTCGCAAGCCTCCCAGGCACACCCAGCGGCCCAGGAGCAGCCGCATGCTCACTGCCGGCGCGGCCAGGATCACGGTGTTGACCCCCAGGGTTGTGATGCCGCCGAATTGAAAAAAGATGCCCTGGAGGATCAGGGCCACCAGAATCACCGGAAAAGCCCCCCATCCAAGGAGCAGGCCTATGATACCGTTCATGATCAGGTGGACATTGGCCGGGCCGATGGGCACATGAATCAGCGAAGCCACGAAAAACGCAGCCGCAAGGATGCCGGACTGGGCGATGCGGTCATAGTCCAGTTTTTTTAAGCCCACGGCGGTGCCGGCCGCCGTCAGGGCAGCGCCCGCGATCAGGATGGGGCCAGAGAGGTAGCCTTCGGAGATATGCATGCTTCAGGTATTCAAACCTTAAACCTTGGTAAGTGTTCACAGGGCACCGAATCTGCTTCGTTGCCGGGCCTTTGAGGTCCTAAAGTACTCTGCAGGCCCGTACGCCTTGCATATCCGGCACCTAAGCAAACGCTTACAGTGCTGTACCTTATCACCTCGTATGCACTTCAACCCCCTGAACGGGTACAAACCTTGAATCCAATGCGGATCGCCAGGGATGATTTCAGCGTAACTACTCAGCGTAATGGCAAAAAGCACAAAAAAGCACGAACTATAAC
>CAZGPF010000178.1:0-3844 GCA_964527275.1 uncultured Desulfosarcinaceae bacterium | reverse complement strand
TCGTTATAGTTCGTGCTTTTTTGTGCTTTTTGCCATTACGCTGAGTAGTTACGAATATGAATAGATCCGCCATCGTCATCGGTTGTGACCATGCCGCGTTTGATCTCAAAGAGATACTGAAAGCCCATCTTAAAAAGGAGGGTTGGCGGGTCGAGGATATGGGTGCTTTCAGCACGGCCTCGGTCGATTATCCTGCTATCGGTCGCCAGGTGGCCTCCCGTGTAGCCGGTGGAGAGTATGACCGCGGGGTCCTGCTGTGCGGCACCGGCCTGGGCATGTCCATGGTGGCCAATCGTTTTGCGCATGTGCGGGCAGCCTTGTGCCACGATATCTTTTCCGCCGTCATGAGCCGCAAACATAACGACTGCAACATTCTGGTCCTGGGCGGCCGGGTGCTTGGCGATGTGCTGGCGCTTGAGATTCTCAAGGCCTGGATGGAAACGCCCTTCGAAGGCGGCCGGCACCAGCGGCGTCTCGATATGTTCGATCTGAACAATAGTGGTTGAGAGGAATATGAATTGCGAAATGACCTGATTGCCGCAGTGGACCCGGAGATCGGGAAGGTGCTTGAGCAGGAGTTTGCCCGGCAGAGCAGCCATTTGGAATTGATCGCCTCGGAAAATATCGCCAGCCTGGCGGTAATGGCGACTCAGGCCAGCAGCCTGACCAACAAGTATGCCGAAGGATACCCGCACAAGCGCTATTACGGGGGCTGTGAGTTTGCAGATGTGGCCGAGACACTGGCCATGGAACGCGCCACGCGACTCTTCGGTGCCGAGTATGTCAATGTACAGCCCCACTCCGGCTCCCAGGCCAACATGGCGGCCTATTTCGCCTTGCTGAAGCCGGGCGATACCGTCTTAGGCATGGACCTGGCCCACGGCGGTCACCTGACCCATGGGGCCAAAGTCAGTTTTTCCGGCCAGATTTACAAGTTCGTGCATTACGGCGTCGATCCCCGCAGCGGGACTATCGATTACCAGGTGGTACGCCAATTGGCGCGCCAACACCGTCCGCAGCTCATCGTGGCCGGTGCCAGCGCCTACCCTCGGACGCTGGAATTCGATACTTTCGCCGAAATTGCCGCCGAAGTGGAGGCCTTCTTCATGGTGGACATGGCCCATATTGCCGGGTTGGTGGCCACGGGCCTGCACCCGTCGCCGATCAAGACGGCCCATGTTGTCACTTCCACTACGCATAAAACCTTGCGCGGTCCGCGCGGCGGACTCATCCTGGCTAAGCAAGCCCACGCCCAAAATTTGCGCAGGGAGGTGTTTCCCGGCATCCAGGGCGGCCCCCTGATGCACATCATCGCCGCCAAGGCCGTGGCCTTCAAAGAGGCCCTGCAACCCGCATTCAAGGAGTACCAGCAGCAGGTGCTGGACAATGCCCTGACGCTCGCTGCGGTGCTCCAATCGGCCGGCCTAGAACTGGTCTCCGGCGGAACCGACAACCATCTCATGCTGATAGACCTTACCTCCTGGAACCTGACCGGCGAGATCGCCGAAGCCGCCCTGGGCAAGGCGGGTATCACCGTCAATAAAAATACGGTGCCCTTTGATCGCCGTGGGCCGTCCGTCACCAGCGGGGTCCGTATCGGCACCCCCTTTGTGACCTCCCGAGGGTTTGGGACTGTGGAGATGAAGCAGGTTGGCGCCATGATCATCGAGGTGCTCAAGCAGCCGCAAGATGCCGCGGTCCTGGAACGCATTCGCATGCAGGTTGCGGAGATGTGCGCCGCCTTCCCGCTCCATGACGGGGTCGAGGGTGCAAAATGAAACACCACCACAAGCGCCCCTCCTGGGAAGCCTACTTCATGGATCTTACCTGCCTGGTTGCTCAACGCTCCACATGCCTGCGACGGGCCGTGGGCGCTATCATCGTCAAGGATCGCCGGGTGCTGACCACCGGTTACAACGGCGCGCCCAGCAATGTGCGCCACTGCTACCAGGTGGGGTGCATGCGCGAGCGGCTAGCAGTCGCTTCGGGAGAGCGCCATGAGCTGTGCCGCGGCACACACGCCGAACAGAACGCCATCGTACAGGCGGCTTACCACGGTGCCTCCATCAAAGGCACGTGGCTCTTCTGCACTAATCAGCCTTGTTCCATCTGTGCCAAGATGATCATCAATGCCGGTATTAGCCGCATCGTGTACCGCTCTGCTTATGCTGATCCGCTGGCACAGGAAATGCTGGACGAAGCCAAGGTGGAACTGATTCAACTGAAAAACAGCCAATCCGAGGTGTGCCCATGAAGTGTCCCTTTTGCGGTGAACTCGACAGCAAGGTGATCGATTCCCGGATGAGCAAGGACGGCAGCGTGATTCGCAGGCGTCGCGAATGTATCGACTGCGACCGCAGGTTTACCACCTACGAGAAGATCGAAGAGATCACCATCATGATCATCAAGAAGGATGGCCGGCGGGAGATGTTCAGCCGTGACAAGGTGCGCTCCGGCATGCAGCGCGCATGTCAAAAACTCGATATCAGCATGCATGTGATCGAAGATTTTATCGATGAATTGGAACGCGATCTGCGCGAAGCCGGCGAAAAAGAGTTCCCCTCCAGGGTGGTAGGGGAAAAGGTGATGGCCCGGCTTCACGAATTCAACGACATCGCCTATGTGCGCTTCGCCTCGGTCTATCGGGAGTTTAAGGATGTGAACGATTTTGTTTCGGAACTTAAAAGTCTGCTGAGCGAGAGATGATTTAGCTAATTTAATGAGCGACAGTGACTACATGCGCATGGCCCTCGATCTGGCAGCCAGAGGGGCGGGCCGTGTGGCCCCGAATCCCATGGTGGGGGCGGTGGTGGTCAACCAGGACCAGGTGGTGGGCCGGGGATATCATCAGGCCTTGGGCGCTCCACATGCCGAAGTCAATGCCATCGACGAAGCCGGCCCCCGCTGCCGCGACGCCACGCTCTATGTGACCCTCGAACCGTGCAACCATCACGGCCGTACTCCGCCCTGCACCCAAAAGATACTGCAGGCCGGGATTCGTCGGGTGGTGACGGCCATGGCCGATCCCAATCCCGAGGTTAGCGGCGGCGGCAACGCCTTGCTGACATCCCGGGGTGTCGAAGTCTGTTGCGGGGTGCAAGCGTCACGGGCCCGCGAACTCAATGAGAGTTTCATTAAGTATAGCCGTGCCAAACAGCCTTTTGTGGTCTTGAAAATGGCCGCCACCCTGGACGGTCGCATAGCCACCAAAACCGGGGACGCGCGATGGGTGACCGGATCGGAGGCCAGGGGCCAGGTACATCGGCTGCGTAATGCCATGGATGCCATCCTTGTGGGGGTGGGCACGGTGATCGCCGACGATCCCCAACTGACCGCGCGCCTCGCTAGCGGTCGGGGCGTGGACCCCACGCGAATCATTCTAGATACCCATCTGAACATGCCTGCCAACGCCTCAATGTTAAACCGCTCCTCGGAGGCCGACACCTGGTTGGTCTGCGGGCATGCGGCAGCGAAAACCCGCAAGCAGCGTCTCACAGCCCAGGGGGCGCGTATTCTCGAGATGCCCCTAAAGGAGGGGCGCATAGATCTGCGGATTTTGGTACGTCGGCTTGGCGAACGGGGCATCACCAGCATCCTGGTGGAGGGCGGCTCCAGGGTGGCCGCGGCGGCCCTGCGGCAGGATATCGTCGATAAGGTGCTCTTTTTTTACGCGCCGAAAATATTGGGCGGTGACGGCATCCCCATGTGTCGCGGCGAGGGACCTGCGCTGATGAGCCAAAGCCTGCCGTTGATGGAGACCGCAGTCTCCCGGGTGGGTGACGATATCTTGGTCAGCGGTTATCTACATAATAGGTAACTACTCAGAGTACTTCATCTTCGGCCC
>CAZGPF010000177.1:0-3882 GCA_964527275.1 uncultured Desulfosarcinaceae bacterium | reverse complement strand
GTACAGTTTCCGCACCCGCAGGGCTAGGGCTAATCCGACACCAGAAAAAATCGATCATTATTTTTCTCTATGAACTGCTAGACACCGATCACCTTGGCGTATGTAGTGGGCCGGTCGAACTACTATTGTCTTCTCCTATACTTCCTGGTTGCGTTAAGCAATCACAGGTCAAAATTTGCTGTGCTGCTACCGGCCTTGATAAGTCCATGGCCACGTCACGGGGATAAAAGCCGGAGTCCAGAACTGACACTCGCTTGCGGCCATAAACGGAGTGTGTTTTTGCAAAGCGTCTAAATCACGGCGGATGCGGGGATCTGTTGCATTTCAGGCCCGGACGCTGTACTTTTTCGGGAGGTCGGTGAGAAGTGAAAACCAGATTTGGCAAACCGGATAGCGTTGCGAATGTTGTGCCCCGTGCGTCCAAGGAGACGAGATCGTAATGTGCAAAATCAAGATTGCCATCGTCGGCATGGGCAATTGTGCCAGCGCCCTGATTCAAGGCATCGAATACTACAAACAGAGACAAGCTGCGGATGCCATCGGGCTGATGCGCTGGGATGTGGGCGGATATACTCCCGGGGCCATTGATGTGGTGGCGGCCTTCGATATTGACGAGCGCAAAATCGGCCGGGATGTGGCTGCGGCCATCTTCCAGGCTCCCAATTGCACTGCCCGTCTCCATGACCCGATCCCCCCCAGCGGCACCATCGTTCAGATGGGTCGCGTGCTGGACGGGGTCGCGGAACATATGGCCGATTATGATGCGGCCAGAACCTTTCTGCCGGCCGATGCACCCCAACCCGATCATGAGGCGGTAGTTCGAACTCTCAAAAGGTCCGGGACCGAAGTCTTGCTCAACTATCTGCCGGTGGGTTCGGAGGAGGCCACACGCTTTTATGCGGCCTGCGCCTTGGAGGCGGGGGTGGCTTTCGTCAACAATATCCCGGTCTTTATCGCCAGTGACTCCCAATGGGCGGAGCGCTTCCGCTGCGGTGGCGTGCCCATTATCGGCGACGACATCAAATCTCAACTGGGCGCCACGATCACCCATCGCGTCCTCACCGACCTGTTTCGCAAACGCGGTGTAGAACTGGATCGCACCTACCAGATCAACACCGGCGGCAATACTGATTTTCTCAATATGTTAAATCGCGGACGCCTCCGGTCCAAGAAAGAATCCAAGACCGAGGCCGTTCAATCAGTTACCGCCAGTCGCCTTGAGAATGAGAACATCCACATCGGTCCCAGCGACTATGTTCCCTGGCTGCGGGACGACAAGGTCTGCTATATTCGAATGGAGGGCCGGCTCTTTGGGGATGTGCCCATGAACCTGGAGATGCGGCTTTCGGTTG
Organism: uncultured Desulfosarcinaceae bacterium; assembly: GCA_964527275.1. Classification (GTDB taxonomy): domain Bacteria; phylum Desulfobacterota; class Desulfobacteria; order Desulfobacterales; family Desulfosarcinaceae; genus JARRKU01. The sequence goes on along the minus strand of CAZGPF010000177.1, from coordinate 2,530 downwards.
CAGACTCGCCCAACTCTGCTGGCGTGGCCCTGGATGCTATCCGGTGCGCCAAGCTGGCCCTGGATCGCAAGATTGGCGGGGTGCTGGAAGCGCCGTCGGCCTATTTCTGCAAACACCCTCCCTCGCAGCACACCGATGACGCGGCCTATCAAATGCTGCAGACCTTTATCGACAACGAGACTCCTGGAGCAAAAACGTCTCGTCGTCCGGCACAGCCAGGAATAGGCAAAAAATCAAAGCTAAAGAGTTACTGAGAAGATAGGCAAGGGACGCCCCTGTTGTGGCCACCTTACGCCACCGACGCCTCTGAGTAGAAGCCAAATTTGATAAGCCGAATTTGAGATCACTGAGAACCAGCAACCGATCGACGAGCTATCACGTAGCGCACCTCTACCTTCTCTTCGGATTGATCGGAGATCTTCAGGGAGGCCGGCTCAAGGGCGAGGTTGACTATCATCTGGCCGCTCTTTTGTAAATTCTCCAGGTGGATCTTTTCGGTATAGATGGTGCTGATCTGGTTCAGGATTTGACTGGCGCCCACCACTTCCACGCGCTCGGGAATCAATTGTACAGCCTGGAGCACCTTGCCCGGAGGCAGGTTGCCCACCCAATCGACCTGCAAGGGCAGCTCTCTGGTAATGGGAAGATCGAGCACCACCCTAACCTCTGGCGGCTCGATGCGATTGAGACGCACGCCGGGCGGCAGGGCGATGTTGTCACTGGTGATGGTAAAGGTGTTCTCGCCGTTAACGGCATTGTTCAAGTCGAGCTGGACTTTGACCTGCTCGGGTTTCATGGAGTTGATCAGAGCGCCGGAGCCGCTAAGGTGCAGGCGGACCGTATTTTCGGATGTGCTCACGATCTGCAAGCGCACATCGCGGCTGATATATTCCAGGGGCACCTCGAAGCTGGTGAGGGTCTCCAGGCCCCTGGTAAAGCTGAACCAGATGCCGGCCATGATAAAGAGGCAAACCAGTGGCGCCGCGGCCAACTTGATAAAATCGCGCCGCGTTTTAGCCTCCGGTTCGGTCGAAAGCCCCAGGTGCGCCAGCACTATTTGCCTCAGTTCGAGGTCGTCGCCGATGGGTGTGATCTCCCCTTGTTTGGCGACCGTTACTTGACCGCGCTCTTCGGATACGGCTATGGCCAGCGCATCAGAGTGCTCCGTCAATCCCAGGGCGGCACGATGGCGGGTGCCGTATTTGCGCGGCAGATCATCCCGTCGGCTCAGGGGCAGAATGGTGCCAACGCGAGTTATGCGATCTCCGACGATGATGGCCGCGCCGTCATGGACGGGATTCCCAGGCCAAAAAACCGACATCAGCATATCCTTGGATATCTTGCCCTGCCAGTCGATCCCGCCCTGGATGTTCTCGTTGATATCTTCCTTACCCGGCAGCACGATCAACGCGCCGATGTTTTTGTAGGCCAGATCGTAAGCGCCCTCGACAATGGAGTCGATGGGCGTGCGAGAGCTCACATTGGGAAAATCCCACAGGATCGCCCTCAGGTTCTTGGCCTGCAGCACATTGCGAATCTCATTGCGAAACACGATGATGATAATCAGGGCCGCGACGGCGATAATACCCTGCATGGCCCAACTGGTGAATATCAGCCCCAGCCCGGCGGCCAGGCGCTGAAAAACCCACAACAGGGCGATGCCCGCGATTACGCGTATCACATTGGTTTCGCGGAACAGCACATAGAGGCGGAAGAGGATATAGCTGTTCAGCACGACATCGACGAGGTCTTGCCAGCGGATAGAAGCAAAGAATATCAGCAGGGTATCCATAGGCTCTTAATCGATTACGCTGAACCGCAGAGTGTTCAGTAATTGGTTGCCGGCGCTCCAAATCTCCACCCGCCAAGGTCCTCTGTCGGCTTCACGCAACTGAATACTGCTGTAAGTAGACCAGCGGGGAGGTTTGAGAGTCAAACGCTTGGTGGTGACCAGAGCATCCCGTCGATACCATTTGTGAAATGCATGGGTGGTTTTTTTGATTGCATTGAAAGCAGTGAAGCACGATATCTTACCGGCCTTGATCGAGAAAACCACGGCCACGCTTTGAGGTTCGATACCTTGGATATATTCGCACATCACTGCTCGCGTCAGCGCCGGCGATTGGTTTTTGGCATCTCGTGATACCTCATCAGCTGCGGCCGCAGGGGCCATCGGCCACCAGACGATGGCGGCCAGCAACAGGTATGAAAGTATATGGGTCATGGTACCCCGCCTACAGGTTGAAATATGGTAACTACTCAGAGTACTTCATCTTCGGCCCTTCAGGCCTTTCCATATAGCGATGCTATTATGAAAAGACCTGAATGACCGAACCTAAAGCACTCTGAGCAGTTACAGTTCGAGATACAATCGTTATAGTTCGTGCTTTTTTGTGCTTTTTGCCATTACGCTGAGTAGTTACAATCGAGCAAACATTCACAGGGCACCGAATCCGCTGGGTTACCGGGCCTTTGAGGTACCAAAGTACTATCTACAGGCCCGGACGCCTTACATATCCGGCACCTGAGA
>CAZGPF010000176.1:0-3920 GCA_964527275.1 uncultured Desulfosarcinaceae bacterium | reverse complement strand
ACCCTGATTTTTCCGTTGTGGTCCGTGACAATAGTGTTGACAATGGAGAGTCCCAATCCCATGCCGGCCTTTTTGGTGGAGAAGTTGGGCTCGAATAACCGAATCCTGTCCTCATCGGAAACGCCCACGCCATCGTCCGTCACTTCGATGCGCACTATCTTCGCAAAAGAGTCGTGAGAGACGACGATGGCGATATGGCCTTTGGAAAGCGTAGCGGTTACGGCATTGTCAACCAGGTTGATCATCGCCCGTTTGATCTGCTGATAATCGAGGTTGATTTCCGGAATGCCGCTCTGAATGTTGATTTCAAAATCGATATCAGGGTGACCTTCGCGGTATAGAGCCACGGTCTCCTCGATAATAGGCGGTAATTCACAAGGCTTTGGATCTGCGGTGGGAAAGCGCGCAAATGTGGTAAATTCATTGACGAGGTTACGGATCAGTTCGACATGATTGATAATCATCTTGGTGCAGTCATTAAATACCGTTTCGTTGATCGTCTGGGAATATCTGCGTTGCAACCGTTGCGCCGATAAGGTGATGGGCGTGAGTGGATTTTTGACTTCATGGGCGATGCTGCGGGCCACCTCGCGCCACGCCGCCATGCGCTGTGCCTTTTCCTGCTCGGTCATGTCGTCGATCACCATTACCGTTCCCACGTTGAGCCCATCATCATCCCTAAGAATGCCGATGTAGGATAGGAAGCTGCGCGGCCTGCCATTGATGGAGAGACGCAGGGGAATTTTGATAGTGCCCTCACGGGTGACATCCAGTTGCTTCACTATTTGCTCCGACCTTGCGAGCAGGGGAGGGGAGAGCAACTGCCGGTAGTCGTGGTGCAGGATCTTATCGGATTGCAAATTGAGCATGTTTTCGGCAGCGGTGTTGATGGTGGTGATGATACCGCCGGCATCCAGGGTGATAACACCGGTGGAGATATTATGGAGCACAATCTCCATGTAACGCCGTCTGGCCTCGATTTCGGTATTCTGTTGGCGTAGCTTCTGAGTCGAGAACTCCAACTGCCGCCGGCCTATACGCAGATCACTGGTCATCTTGTTGAAAGCGATGACCAGACTTCCGAGTTCGTCATCAGCCGGTACATGCAATGAAAAGCTTAAGTCGCCTTCAGCCACGCGGCGGGTGCCATCGGCCAGACGTCTCAAGGGGGTTGTAATGGTTTTGGCCAGATAGAATCCCAACCAGACGGAGCTGAACACCACCAGCAATCCCACGACGGTGAGAGTGATGTAGTAAAAACTCTGAATGGGCTGTTTAAGCAGTTTGACCTGCTGGTACTCTTCGTAGCCCCGGCCAATGCTGGCCATACTGGCGGCCAGTTCGGGGAGCAGGTATGATGAAATGGCGATAAAGCCACTCGCGTCCCCGTCAGCGACGCCATAAGGTACCGTTCCGATGGTGCGTAGCAGTTCGCCGAAATCGTAGTCGCTAACAATGGTATATACGCCTGTAGCGGTAGCCTTGCGCTGCAGATCGCTGACTTCAATGTGCCCGAAGGGAAGGGGTTCCAGTTGCGGCGTCACGGCATAAGCTATGCGGCGGGCATCGGTATCGTAGACCTCAACGGCATCTAGATTGAATTCACGCTGCACGATTTGGATATAGCGGTCCAGATTTTGTTTGGTTTCCGATTGCAGCAAATTTTTCTTGCTGATTTGATAAGCGATGCGTTCAAGGAAGAACTGATTTTCCTTCTCGGCGCGCTGGTAGATTTTCTGTCCTACCCGCAGCGAGTTTTCCAGTGCCTGATCAACCGGGACGTTGAACCAGAACTCGATGCTACTGCTGATGAACTTGATGGAGAAGACAAACAGGACTGTGGACGGTAGAAGCGTCAGCGCCATAAAGGCGATAACCAACCGGGTGCGCAACTTGACGCCCATGACTTTTCGTTTGCGGTCATATAACAGCTTGACCAGATTGCGCATCACCAGGAAAATCAGAAACAGAATAAGCAGCAGATTGAAATTAATCAGGATGAACATTAACACCTGATTGGATACGGAAAAGTCGGCCGCCAGATAGATTTCACGGTTGAGGATGATGACCAGAACGCCTGCAACCACCATAAGCACCACGATCATGATACGTTCGCGTTTGCGGCGACGGGACTCTTCGGGGGACATTGGCGGTCGGGCGGGTTTTTCGGAGTGGCTCATGGGGCTATACAACGCGGCTAATAGATAAAATCAATAGTATACCAGTCGGTCTCCAGATCCCAAAAGGAGACAAAAAATAATAAGTAATGCAGATAAAAGGGCAGGGTCATCTTGTTCAGTTCCGCCTTGGCGCGGATTTGATACTGCCGGCCCTCTTCCAGGCTCTCAAGGGTGGCAATGTTCAAACTGTCGATGTTCGTCATCAGTTTTTGAGCATCCGCCAGAGATTGAATCGTCAGCCGGCGGCTCTTTTGCCACGAACGGGTGACTAGATACTCTTTTTTAAGGTTGTCATACTTCATCGAATGGGTCAGCTGAGCACCCTTGATCCGCTTGTCCGGGAAGAAATTACGGACGCGATACAGGTCGATATGAAATATGAATGTCGCCGACACGCCGCTCTGGATGGCTTCGACAATTTTGGGAGGAAAGGCATCTTTTACCGTCAGGTAGAGCAGTAGATGATCACGCGTGTTGGTGAGAATGATGTTTTCCAGCCGCGGGTCCCGGGCAAATGCCTGGCCCGACCCGGCACAGAAAAGGAAGGCGCAAAAAAAAACGGCGGCCCGCACAAGGACTCTCTTCATTGTTGCATCAATGATAGCTGGCATAAATTATCGCTGCAAAATGGCTGATCGAAAAGCATAGCGGACAGGCTTTTAATGGGCAAGCTTTTTCGCCGAGGCGTTGTCCCATGAGGATTCATGACTAAAGTATTTGGTCCGCCAGGCATCTTTTTGTCGGAATAGTTTTTTTATAAAGGCGTGATGAAAGGAGTGCCCGGATCGGTGGCAAACGATGTATCCCATGATCGGCAGTCCCAGCAGAGCAAAGTCACCCATGCAGTCCAAAAGCTTATGGCGGACAAACTCGTCAGGGTATCTTAGCCCATCTTCATTGAGTAAAGCATCGTTGTCGATGACTATCGCGTTATCAATCGAAGCCCCTTTTCCAAGGCCATATTTTTTCAAATACTCCTTTTCGTGTAGGAACCCAAATGTCCGGGCCTGGGCAATCTGCTTCTCGAAATTGTCTCTGGTGATGGTGGTACTATATTCCTGAACCTCAATCAGAGGATGGCGAAACTCAATGCGACAGGTTATTTTGAAATGGGACGCGGGATAGATACCGACAAATTTGCCATCCGCTTTCAATTCAATAGGTTTGTCGACCACCAGGTAGCAGCGCGGCGATCCCTGGCTATGGATGCCGGCATGACGCAGCAGGCTGGTAAATGGCCCCGCGCTACCGTCCATAATCGGCATTTCGTGGGAGTTGATTTCCACCAGCGCATTATCGATCCCCAATCCGGTAAAAGCGGCCATCAGGTGTTCAATGGTGGAGACGATGATACCATTCTCCCCGATGACCGTGGCCATACTCGAGTCCACCACCTTGTTGAATCTGGCCGCAATGCGCGGACAATCGGGAAGATCGGTACGCATAAACTGGATGCCATGATTAACCGGGGCCGGGTTGATGGCCACCCGCACCATTTTTCCCGCATGGATTCCTACCCCGCTACATTGCGCCTTCCGAGCAATGGTCGCTTGAAGGTGGATATCATTCATATCCTTATATATCCTTGTGGCCGTTGAATAATGCTGTTATGTACGCAGCGGTTACAAGTTCAGCGCGCATTATTAAACCAAACCGATATAATAATAAAAGTCAACACATGCTCTTGGCAATCGCACTGGCCGTCCGGGATGTGCACAATTTGGCACACTTCTTAACCGA
>CAZGPF010000175.1:0-3921 GCA_964527275.1 uncultured Desulfosarcinaceae bacterium | reverse complement strand
GGTTCGGTCATTCAGGTCTTTTCATAATAGCATCGCTATATGGAAAGGCCTGAATGACCGAAGATGAAGTGCTCTGAGTAGTTACGATCCAGCTTGCAATATCGACCCCCCGAACCATGACCTTCGAACCTTGAGCTTTAAACGCTCAGCGGGATGGCGTGATGATCACCGTGGCGGCCAGGCCATCGTCCAGGTAGCGGCCGGCAAGATCGATGACCTCGCTGGCGGTTATGGCCGCATAGTCCGAAGCAAAGGTGCGGCTCCATTCCAACTGCTGGGGATATCGCTCCGCGCCGCTAAGCACATTGGTGAGCCAGTAGCTATTAGTCTGCCTGAGGTCCTTAATATGGGTCAAGGTCGGATCAAGAATGCGTCTGAATTCGTCCTTGTCCACGCCTTGGGTCTTTAACCGCAACGCAATTTCGCCTACCCGGGCCGCGATGGCGTCGGCTTCAGCGGGATTGACCTGGATATGCAGCTGGGTAGTACCATAGCCCGCATAAGCCCGGTGGGAGCGGTTATAAGCATAGGGAGAGTAGGCGGCTCCCAGCTCTTCGCGAATTCGTTGGCGAAGTCTTTCGCTAAGTAGCTCGGCCATGATGGTCAACCGGCGTGTGCGCCGGATCTCCCAGAAGTCTTCGGTGGCATAAGCCACCACCACCAGGGCTTTTGGAATGTCCGTATCCACGCTCAGCCGCAATACCTGCCCCGCAGGAAAGGTCGGGTCGCCGCGCTTGACGATTGGCGGCGTAGCGCGTTTGGCCATAGATCCAAAATAGCGTTTCGCCAATGCCACTACGGAGTGAGGATCGATATCCCCCACCACCGACAATGCCATGGGCGCCTGGCGCAACTGTTTACCATACCACTGCCTGATCTGAGCGATAGTCCTGGCTTGCAATTGTCGCCAGGGGGGCAGTCCGAAGCGCGAGTCTCCGCCGGCCAAAAAAGAGCGCGCCTTCAGACGCAGCATGCCCTCGGGGGTCCGGGCCAAGGCCCGGTAATCCTGGTCCCAGCGTTTAAGCGCCAGTGCGCGTATCTCGGGACGATAGCCTGGATCGTGAACGAAAGCATAAAGGAGCTGGAACAACAGAGGCAGCTCTTCGCGGCTGCTCTCGCCGCCAATCACGAACATCTCTTCGCCGATTTTGAGTCGAGCGCGGGCCACCTTGCCGGCCAGCGCTTCCCGGAGTTGCAGAGCATCGATGTGCCCGAAACCCGACTCATTGACTACCGCTTCCGTCATCATCGCCAGTCCGGGCTGGTCCGCAGGCTCGGAAGCCTTGCCGTGGCCAAAAGTCAGCGCTACCAGAACTTCATTGTCTTTGTAGTCGTTGCGTTTAAGATGCAAGGCAACACCATTGGCGAACAGAACCTGTTGGATGCCCAAGTCTTCAATCGACTCCCTGCGGGCAACGGTTCCGGTGTCGGCAGGCTTCGGTAAATAGGGAAATTTTGCTGCGCTTTTCTCCTCCGGCGGCATCACCATGGAGAGGCGACTGGTCTGGTAGGTGGTAAGAATTTTCTCCTCCGGAGTGGCGTCGTCCGCATCGATAACCGCATTCCCGGTGACCAGCACCAGACGATGATCATCTGCCCAGATATCGACAAAGGCCTGGTTTACTTGCTTTAATGAAACTTTCTCCAGGAAAGGACTCAGCAGGGCCAACCGCTGCTGGGGAGACATGATGACCCGCCGGTAGTTCAAATGACGGATTATGGAATGCGTCAAAGATTTGCTCTCTCGAGTATCGGCTTGCTTGGCATCCTTTTCCAGGCGGGCCAGATATTCATCCTTAACACGCCGCAACTCCGCGAGGGTGAACCCATGAACAAGGGCTCGGCGCAAGGCTTGTTCGATCTCAGAAAGGGCCGCAGACCAATTATCAGGTTCACACTCCGCGCTGATCTCTGCGTATTTCAGCCGCCCCAAGTAGTGGCCCGAAGCAATTTGGGCCGAGGTCAGCACCGTCTCCGGCCCCTGGACGATTCGATCGAGGCGCTTACGGACCATACGATTTGCTAAATCCTCAAGCAGTTTTCTCCGCCTTTGGGCCGCCGAATCGCACGGTAGATCTTGCTGTGCCACCACTTCAATAGCAATGCTCGTGGAACCCGACTCTTCTTCGCGGTGATAGAAGCTTTTGACTCCCGCATGTACCATGCTGCCAAAATCGACGGGAAGCCGCGCCGGTCCCATGGACCGTAAATCGTCAAATCGCCTGGCAATCAGGTTCACGGCCTGGTCGGTATCAAGATCACCGACCATAATCAGGGTCATCTGTTCTGGACGATACCAGGCGGCGTAGAAGTCACGCAACGTTCGGGCATCGGCCCCGGTGATGGTGCTTTCGAGTCCTATGGGAAAACGCCGACTGGCCAGCAAAGCGGGCATCTCAAAAGCAAAAGAAGATTTCAGGGTTCGGTAAGCAGCGGAATCACGGGAACGCATCTCGGCGAGGACTACTTTTTTTTCCCGCTCGACCTCTTCAGGTAGTAGCAGGGCCCCGTCGGCATAGTCCCGTAAAATCAGCAGCCCTTCGGCGAGACTTTTCTCATCGCCTCTGGGAAGAGTGACGTCATAGACCGTCTGCATGAATCCCGTATGCGCGTTTGCATCCGGTCCATACTGCATGCCGATGCGCTGGAAGTATTTGACCATCTCCCCGGGCGCGAAATGGGTAGAGCCGTTAAACAGCATGTGTTCGAGAAAATGGGCAACGCCTTGCTCCTGATCGAGTTCGGACAAGGAGCCGGCCCGGACATAGAGGTGCATGCTCACCCTGTCGCGGGGAGTATGATTTTCCTTGATGATGTAGCCCAGGCCATTGGCCAGCTGGCCGAAGGTCATCTGCTCATCAACGGGCAGATCGCTCCGGGCCTGAGGCCAGACACGCTGCACGGCCTCGTCCGCAGGCCGGTCCGCCGACAATGCCAGGCTGCGGCCGCCCAGGAAGATGACTAAAATCGCGCACAAACCAAGACAAGCAAACCACAAACTGCTTGCGACCAGGCGAAGAGACGCGCCTGTTTGAAATGCTCGCATTCAACTCTCCTTCGGGAACGCAGAGAAAAAAGCAGGGACGGCCACGGGCTTCAAAATAATATTTTTGGCGAGGATAGAGAGATGAGATAATACTTATAGCATATCTCCGGCTGATAACGCGGTCAAAACCTTATTCTTAGAAACAAAAAATTCTTTCAGCGTCCCTGAAAAAGCCATCGTACGCTGAAAGAATTCAAGGAATCTTAAAAAGGAGGTAGACATTCTCAAGACATTAATGAAACGGCATTAGGCCTTGATGTAGATACCGCGTGCTTTTGTTTTAATCTTACCCTTGTTGGTCAGCTTATGCAGCGCATTGCTCAACTGGCGTGGTCCCAATTGAGTTCTTTTTCTGAGGATAGGAATACTGGCACCGATACGGCTTCGCTTGACGACATTATATACTTTATCCTCTATGGTCTCCTTGCGCTTGACCCTGGTCTTGGCCTTTACACTGGTCTTCCTTTTGGCCGGAGCCTTTTTCTTGGCGTCAGCCTTTTGCGTGGCAGTGGCTTCCTCGGCAGGAGCGCTGGAAGCGGCATCACTGAACTTCTCAAGTTCGGCGGCAAGCTTGGCGAGCGCCTTAGCGACACTCTTTAATTGAGTCTGAACCTCCTTCATATGAATACCTCCTTAATGATTTAATATTGTTAGAGAAACTGACTATCGACTTCAGGCCTAATATAACTGCTTGAGTTTGTCAACAACTTCTTTTCAAATAAGGAGTAGTCTCTTCCGGTGCGAGCATTACTTCAATTTCGAAAAGATCGGACGGGGGAGAAATTAAAAAAAGTAAACTTGATAAAAGCTTGTCAGTCGATGGTTTTTTGCGCCCAGACGCGGGACCCCACATCTTCCAGACGAGCTTCGCAAAT
>CAZGPF010000174.1:0-3934 GCA_964527275.1 uncultured Desulfosarcinaceae bacterium | reverse complement strand
CTATATGGAAAGGCCTGAAGGGCCGAAGATGAAGTGCTCTGAGTAGTTACGAATACGGTATCATGGTTCACGGTTCATATGCTTCAATGTTATAACCAATCCTGGAATAATGCTATCAATTGTTATAATTGAGCCCTGGGTATCGTCGTCAAGTAGCTAATCGATTAAGTCAAGATGGCAAATTGTTTTAATTTTGTGTATCACCAAAATATCCTGGAGAGGAGTGTTATCGATCTTATGCGGCGCATTATGTGATTCTTATCACCTTTATCGTCCCTATTTTGTGATAATTCTCACATAAAAAGGCTGATATCCCTTGACCCTTCCGGCATTTTCTGCCATCCCCAGCACCATGCAAAGAGATATCTACAACCGCCTGCTCGCCTGGAAATCGAGCCCCCGACGCAAACCACTTCTGTTGCAAGGTGCTCGTCAAACCGGCAAGACTTTCATATTGAAGGCCTTTGGCCGCAATGAATATGAAAACCTCTTATACTGCAATTTCGAAGAGCACCCCGGTCTCGACCGGTTTTTTGAGCGCAATTTGAATCCGGATCGGATTATAAAGGAGCTGTCGATCTACTTTAATGTTGAGATCAGGCCCGGCGCCGACCTGGTTGTGTTCGACGAGATCCAGGCTTCGAACCGGGCCTTGAACGCACTGAAATATTTTGAAGAAAAGAGAAAAGATATCCATATCGCGGCTGCGGGTTCGCTGCTTGGCGTGAAGCTCTCCTCTCCAGGATCTTTTCCCGTGGGGAGGGTCAATTTTCTGACTCTATATCCCATGAGTTTTTTTGAGTTTATAGATGGCGTGGGAGAATCCCGCTATAGGAAACTGCTCGAAAATCTATCCGCACCCGTTCCCCTGTCAGGTGCTTTCCATACCCATCTGATCGACTTGCTGCGTCAATACTATTTTGTGGGCGGTATGCCGGAAGCGGTTAACCACTTCGCCAAAACCACTAACGGACGAGAGGTGCGTGAAATTCAGCAAGGCATCATCAGGTCTTACATGCTGGATTTCGCAAAACATGCGCGCGCGCCGGATATTCCCAAATTAACACTGCTTTGGGATTCGATACCCAGGCACCTGGCAAAACAAAACAAGAAATTCATATTCAGTGCCGTAAAAAAGAGCGCCCGTGCAAGAGAATATGAAAACGCCCTGATGTGGTTGGAGGATGCGGGACTCATCTATCGAGCTATGGCGGTCAGGTCGCCCAAAGGAGCCTTGGCGCACTATGCGGACCGGGCCAGTTTCAAGATATATGCCCTTGACGTGGGGCTACTGGGGGCCATGTCGCGGCTGTCGTTTGATTTATCGGCGACGGGGAACCGCATATTTAATGCATATGATGGGGCCATGGTGGAGAATTTTGTCGCCCAGCAATTGAGGGTCCATTTTGGACAAGCGCTCTATTACTGGCGCAGCAAAGGCGGCAGGGCGGAACTTGACTTTCTATGCGAGTTTTCAGGACGCATCTTGCCACTGGAAGTCAAGGCCGGCATTAACCCCCAGAGTAAAAGCCTGCGCTCTTACGACCTGCAGTTTTCACCGCCGCTGCTTACAAGAACAACCCTCCTGAATTTAACAAAGGACGGCAAAATTCTAAATCTTCCTCTATACGCGATCTCCCTGTTCCCCAACATGGCGACCGCCACAATGAGCCAAGAACTTTGAACTCTGAACTAGTAACCACACCCCCGCAGCGAGTATTCCTATCCATCGGCTCCAACCTGGGGAATCCCCAGCGCAACTGTCAGCGGGGCATCGAGATGCTCCGCGCCGATGAGACCGTGAAGATCATATCGTGCTCGCCCTTTTACAGGACCGAGCCAATCGATTTCCGGGACCAGGGCTGGTTCGTCAACGCGGTCCTGCTCATCCAGACCACCCTGGCGCCTCTGGAACTCCTGGAGAAGACCCAGAGGATCGAGGAGAGGATGGGCCGCAAGGAAGGGGGGCCGCGTTTCGGACCGCGCGTCCTGGACCTCGATATTATCTTCTACGGCGACCTGACAATGGAGTCTTTGCGTCTGGTAATACCCCATCCGCGCATGCATAAAAGACGCTTTGTCTTGCAACCCATTTGTGATATAGACCCACTTGTTGTTCACCCTGTGCTGGGGCACACTATGCAAGAGTTGTTAAATCAAGTGCTAACCGATGGTCAGGAGATAGAGCCATGCTCATCCGACTGCTGATCTTCTCCATCCTGGGGGCCCTGGTCTACCGCGCCATAAAGTCGTGGATGGGGATCGGCCAACAGCCGGAGAGAGAGAGCGTGACGGCGCAACCACCAGAGAATGTGGATGATGTCATGATTAAGGATCTGGTTTGCGGCATCTATTTTCCCCGGCGCAATGCCGTGGTTCTCAGGCAGGATAATAAGGAGCACTACTTTTGCGGCACCGCCTGCCGCGATAACTATCTGGCGCAAAGATCACGGGATCAAGCGACTCAAGGGAGCGTGAAATGAAATTTTTTATCGATACCGCCAACATCGAAGAGATCAAAGAGGCCCATGCCATGGGTATGGTGGACGGCGTGACCACCAACCCCTCATTGATTGCCAGGGAGGGCGGCGATTTTACAGAGATCATTGCCGCAATCTGCTCACTCGTCGATGGCCCCATCAGTGCCGAGGTTATAAGTCTTGACACCACAGGCATGGTCTCCGAAGCCAGGGAGCTGGCCAAGATCGGTGCTAACATAGTAGTAAAAATCCCCATGACCGTGGATGGTCTTAAAGCCGTTCGCATACTCGCCGCCGAGGGCATCAAAACCAACGTGACCCTAATCTTTTCTCCGCTGCAGGCCCTCATGGCGGCCAAGGCCGGTGCCACCTATGTGAGCCCATTCGTGGGACGCCTGGACGACCTTAGCACCGAAGGCATGCTGCTCGTGGAGCAGATCGTGCAGATGTACGGCAACTATGCCTTTGACACCGAGATCATCGTCGCCAGCGTGCGCAATCCCCTGCATGTTCTCGACTCGGCCTTGGTAGGCGCCGACATCGCCACCATTCCCTTCGACGTGTTGAGCAAATTGGCGGCTCACCCATTGACGGACAAGGGTATCAAGGCCTTCCTGGACGATTGGAAAAAATCGGGCAGATAGCCATCGCCGCGTGATTGAAAGGCTGTAGCATGCAGTTTCTGGAACGAATCAAAAAAATCGTGGGCAACCCCAATGCCCTGACCCTCTTCCGAATCTTATCGGTACCAGTGATCATCGCCCTGATGTACGTGCCCAATCGGCTGACCTGCCTGTTGGCAGGGTTGCTCTTCAGCGTCGCGGCCATTACCGACTATTACGACGGGTGGCTGGCGCGTCAGAAGGGGATGGTGAGCAACCTGGGCAAAGTGCTAGATCCACTGGCCGACAAGATTCTGATCTCCTGCACCATGATCATGCTGGCCACCCTGGGATGGGTACCGGCGTGGGCCGTATGCGTGATCATTGGCCGGGAGATCGCCGTCACCGGGTTACGCAGCATCATCGCTCAGAACAGAATGGATCTGTCGGCCTCGTGGCTGGGCAAGTACAAGACCGGCTTTCAGATCGCCGCCATGATTCCCCTCTTGCTCCACTACTCCTACCTGACTATCGACATACATGCCATCGGTACCTTCTTCTTTTGGGGTGCCGTAGTGTTCACCCTCTGGTCGGGAATCGACTATTTCGTGCGCTTCAGAAGCTTGCTCCAGGCATGATTTAAAGGTTGACAATCGCCGGCCAAATCGCTAACTACGGCACCTTATCGAGCGGGAATAACTCAGTGGTAGAGTGCGACCTTGCCAAGGTCGAAGTCGCGGGTTCAAATCCCGTTTCCCGCTCCATTTTTTTATGGCGGCATAGCCAAGTGGTAAGGCAGAGGTCTGCAAAACCTCCATTCTCCAGTTCGAATCTGGATGCCGCCTCCACTCT
>CAZGPF010000173.1:0-3953 GCA_964527275.1 uncultured Desulfosarcinaceae bacterium | reverse complement strand
TTATAGTTCGTGCTTTTTTGTGCTTTTTGCCATTACGCTGAGTAGTTACCCGAATTCTAATAAAAGAGTGAAAAACTAAAGGGCGGAGTCGTGCAAGATCTCTCTTAGGTCAACGGCCAGCAGAATGCAGAACCTAGCCCGGTCAAACCCGAATTGGAGCAAGATGCTGGTCGGCCCCATGAAAATTTGGAGCCCCGCAAGACCTCAAATTCTATGGTCTTGGCGGTCTATTTTTTAGAAGGTTTTCAAAAACGGTGTCAGCCGTTTACGCATAGCGGGCCGGTCCATGGCAAAGGAGAGGTTGGCCATCTGGAAACCGACCTTCGTGCCGCAATCATAGCGGGTGCCTTCATAAAGCAGGCCGTAGATGGGTTGAGTTTCAAGCAGCCGCGCCATGGCATCGGTTATCTGGATCTCTCCGTCGGCGCCTCTCTCCTTGTCTTGCAGAATATCGAAAATCTCGGGCGTTAAGATATAGCGGCCGATGATGGCCAGGTTGGAGGGAGCCTCTTCCGGGGCCGGCTTCTCCACCATGCCGCGGATACGGGTAAGGTTGTCAACAGGTGGGTCGGCATCCAGGATGCCGTAGCTGGCCGTGGCGCGGCGGTCTACCTCTTCGATACAGACCACGGACGCCTGCAGGCTATCAAAGCTCTCCAGCATCTGTTTCAGTACCGGCCGAGAAGACTTGATCAGGTCGTCGGCCAGCAGAACGGCAAAGGGCTGCCTTCCCACCGCATTGCGCGCGCACCATATGGCATGCCCCAGGCCCAGGGGTTCATTCTGACGCGTATAGATCAGGGTGCCGGACTCGGGTACCAGCGTGGTGACCTCTTGCAGCTGGACCCCCTTGCCGCGGGCCATGAGGCTATGTTCCAGTTCACAATAGTGGTCGAAGTGATCTTCGATGGACTGTTTACCCTTGCCCGTGACGAAGATAATCTCCTCAATCCCCGCGCGCAGAGCCTCTTCGACGGCATATTGTATCAAGGGTTTGTCCACCACCGGCAGCATCTCTTTGGGCATCGCTTTGGTGGCAGGCAGGAAACGAGTCCCCAGTCCGGCAACTGGAAAGACTGCTTTGCGCACCTGCATGGAGGCCTCCTCTACTCGACCGGTTCTATCCAGCCCATGATATCTGCGCTACGACCGTACTGAATATCCAAGATGGCATCAAAAAATCTCCGAGCCAACGGCCCCACGGTTCCGTCGCCGATGTTGAGAATCCGGTCTTCATATTTCAGGGTGCCCACCGGCGAGATAACGGCCGCCGTGCCGGAGCCGAAGATCTCCGTCAAGGCGCCGCTCTGATGGGATTCGATGACTTCATCAAGGCTGATTTTGCGCTCCACGGCCGGTAGATTCCAGTGGGCGGCCAGTTTGAGGACCGAATCGCGGGTGATGCCCGCCAGGATACTTCCGCTCAATTCGGGCGTCACCAACTCGCCGTCGATCACAAAAAAGATATTCATGGAACCCACCTCTTCCACGTACTGCTGCCGTACACCGTCCAGCCACAGGACCTGAGTGTAGCCGGCGTCCTGGGCCTTCTGGCCGGCAAACAGACTGGCGGCATAGTTGCCCATGGTCTTGGTGTCCCCCACGCCGCCGCGCACGGCGCGCACGTGGTCCCGGGTCACCATGATTTTAATGGGGTTAAAGCCTTCGGGGTAGTAGGCCCCCACCGGTGACAGAATGATATAGAAACAGTAAGTGAACGAGGCCCGGATTCCCAGGTAGGGATCTGTGGCGATAATCGTGGGTCGTATGTACAGGGAAGTTCCCGGCGCTCCGGGGACCCACTCTTTTTCAAGCCGCAGCAGTCTCTTGAGAGCATTTAGAACGAAATCCACATCAATTTCAGGAATGCACATTTTGTGGGAGGAGTAGTTGATACGTTTAAAATTATCGCGCGGGCGGAAGAGTTGAATTTTGTCATCCGCAGTGCGATAGGCCTTCAGCCCCTCGAACACGCCTTGGCCATAGTGGAACACCGTGGTGGCCGGGTCCATGACAAACGGACCGTATGTTTCGATGCGCGGGTTGTGCCACTTGAGATCGGAAGAATAGTTCATCACGAACATGTGATCGGTAAAATGGATACCGAAGTCGAGTTTGCTCTCATCCGGTTTGGGCTTGGGGTCTTGACTTGCCTGGATGGTCAACTCCATGGAGTGTCTCCTTCTACCATACTGAAAAAATATAATTTGCTAGCCACCTTAGCATCACGATCTCTGACAATGCAATCCACATCATAACTCCCGCGTTGGGGCCTTGCAAAATAACGCCGGGACGCCGCGAAATTTATGCTCACTTGAAGAGAATCGATTTGAGCCAGTTCACGCCGAATTTAAGCAGGCGGACATCATCGGCGGCAAGCTCTTCACGCTTCTTCGCATCCACCGGTATACGTTCGAGGAAGGTGCTGTCGAACACGAAGCGGCGAAACTTGTCGATGTCATAGCTAACCATAAAAAACATCTTCTTGGCCTGCTCAGTGAGTTTGATGTTGGGTGGAAACGACCGCTTATGCACCACCAGATCGGTCCATTCGGCATTGACCTCGTCGCGCAGGTCCACCCCCTGGTCCTCGCGCCACTGGCGCACGGTCCAAGCGCGGTCTTCCTCGAAACCTTTGCAGTGGGGCTCGTTGATAAAGAAAAAGAAACCCTCGTCGTCGGCGCCCTCTTTGTGCTGCAGCGAAGCCACCCCCAAGGGGTAGTAGCGGCATGCTGTGGGGCGATCCTGATAGATGATGCAGCCGTCGTCGCGTACAAAGGGGCACGACTCCTGGTCGTCGTCCAGGTGTTTGAGAGTGACAACCGGGATATCGGTTTTTTCCAACAGGTGGGGTTTTGTATAGAGTGCCAGGAACTGGTCCGACGGCAGGTCAAGGCGCGTTTTGAGGCGCATGACATCATAAGGGGTCAATATGATACTGATGCCCCGGCAACACTGGGTAAAGCATGACACCCCGGGGTGGCATTTGAATTTAAAACGACTATCGTGACTCAGACGCACGGGCTCGATGCGCGCGGTCTGGTCATTGTTTTGTTCCATGGAGCGTTCCTGACTTTCTTTGGAAGATGGCACTTTTTCTTATGCAGATCGCATAGACGCGGAACCATATCCGAGGGATTACTGGATGTCAAACCTCAGCAAAAATGTACTCTTTACCACCGATCGTTCTCAGGGTATGCTGCTTGCTGGTATTAATTGGCAGACCAGAGAGGTCGTGATGAGAATCGAACAGCGGATAGCCATATTAAATTCGCTCTATGCTCTTTACGAAGAGACCGTATCCGGTTTTGGCTTCGCCTGTGGGCGGCACTGCACAGCCTGCTGCACATGTAATGTGACCTGTACCACCCTGGAGGGCTGGCTGGTGTTTGACCATCTGGACGACCGCAGCGGACCCGAAGCGCTATCTTGCCTGGCGGCGGTCACGGCGGAGCGCTATCGCCCGGCCGTGACACTTAACCAGATGGCGAGCTTGTGTATCGAAGGCCGGGAGATACCGCCAGAGTACAACGATCCGGCCGCAGGGGCCTGCCCCTGGCTTGCTGATGAGCTCTGCTCGCTCTATGCTGCCCGGCCCTTTGGCTGCCGGGCCATGTTATCCAGCCACGATTGCACCTCCAGCGGCGCAGCCCGCATGCCTCCATTTATCCTCAGTCTCAATAATGTGATGATGCAATATCTGGAGGCCATCGACCGGCCGGGAGGCTGGGGTAACCTGGGTGACGTGCTAGTCTGGTTGAGCCACGACTCCCGACGCCGGGACTATGAATCCCGGGCAATGACGGATTTTAGCGGCCCCCTGATCGCCAACCGGCCCATGCCGGCACTGATGATTCCTCCCGAGCATCGCGAACGCATGCGGCCCATAGTCAAACGCATTCGTAACTACTCAGCGTAATGGCAAAAAGCACAAAAAAGCACGAACTGCAACA
>CAZGPF010000172.1:0-3954 GCA_964527275.1 uncultured Desulfosarcinaceae bacterium | reverse complement strand
CGTTATAGTTCGTGCTTTTTTGTGCTTTTTGCCATTACGCTGAGTAGTTACAAAGCCATTTGCATTAACGAAATATCGCGTTCCACAGGCTATCAAAGACTCTGATAGCGCATACCGAAAAGTGGTGTCAAAAGAGCTATCAATATCGAATATCGCATATAAAGTAAACGCGCACAGGAAAAGAGAGCAGTTGTAATTGTTCAAAAAACCAGGGAAGGACTAAGATCGATACCGCAAATCGGGTTCGATTAAGTTCGATCCCGCATCAATTTTGAAGGTCATGCATAAAATCGATGTCAACCTCCTGGCAATCGAGATCTAGCAGGCCGATCAGGTGTCGCTGCATCTGGTCGCGGGCCTGGTGCATGGAGACCTTGCGCCCCACCTCCCGGGCCAGCGAAGTAATTTCGCAATCCTTGATACCGCAGGGATCGATCCATGCGAAGGGCGTCAGGTCGGTATTGACGTTCAGGGCCAGGCCGTGGAAGGCGACTCCCTGCCGGACGGTGATTCCGATGCTGCCCAGCTTGCGTCGTCCCACCCAGGCACCTCGGATGGCGGGGTTCCCTTTGGCAGCGACTCCCCAGTGGCCGGCGGTGCGCACCATGGCGGTCTCCAGGGCGGCGACATAATCCACCACACTGATGCGAGCCGCACTGATATTGAAGATGGGGTAGGCCAACAACTGACCGGGACCGTGATAGGTGATGCTGCCGCCGCGTTCGGTGGGCAGCGTCCGAATACCTTTATGCGCCACAAAGGCCGGGTCCACGGTGAGGTTTTTCAGGCCTCCGCGACGCCCCAGGGTGAACACTGGCGGATGCTCCACGAGGATTACAAGCTCCGCGGCCAGGCGTCCGCTTATACGTGCGGCCACGGCCGCGCGCTGCAAATCGTATACCTTTTCGTAAGGCGTCAGCGGCAGGTTCAGGATACGGGCGTCCATTTCAGCAACTCAATGCGCCCGGGCCCAGTTCGGCCCCCAGGCCACATTAACCTTCAGGGGCACCTTGAGTTCCCAGACGCCCTCCATCACCTCGGGTGCCAGCACCTTGACGGTTTCGATCTCGTCTTGCGGTACTTCGAATACGATCTCATCGTGCACGGAGAGCAGCATGCGGGTTTGCAGCTTCTCCCGTTGCAGGGCGGCGGCCATCTGGATCATGGCCACCTTTATCAGATCGGCGGCCGTGCCCTGGATGGGAGTGTTGATGGCAGTGCGCTGGGCAAGTTGGCGCATATTGCCATTGCGGCTGGCGATATCGGGCAGCAGGCGTAGCCGTCCCAGCAGGGTGGCAGTCTTGCGGGTCTTGCGCGCCTGTTCGATGGCGCGGTCCATATAGCGCTTCACGCCGCTGTAGCGTTCGAAATAGTGCTCGATATAGGTCCCGGCCATTTTGGCGCCAATCCCCAGTTCCCTGGATAGGCCATAGGCGCTCATGCCGTACATGATGCCGAAGTTGATGGCCTTGGCCTGTTGGCGCAGCTCCGGGGAGACCTCATCAGGAGGCGTCTGAAATACTTCGCTGGCCGTGCGGCTGTGGATATCCTGGTCACAATCAAAGGCCTGGATGAGAATGGGATCGTCGGCATAGTGGGCCAGCAGCCGCAGTTCGATCTGGGAGTAGTCAGCCGACAGCAGGGTCCAGCCCGACCGTGGCACGAAGGCCTTACGAATTTCGCGCCCCTGTTCCGTGCGGATGGGGATATTCTGCAAGTTGGGGTCGGAACTGCTCAGCCTTCCGGTGGCGGTCACGGTCTGATTAAAGGAGGTGTGGATGCGCGCGGTGCCCTGGTCTACCTGGTCCAGGAGGGCATCAACGTAAGTCGATTTGAGCTTGGCCAGGGAGCGATGGCGCAGGATCAGGGCGGGCAGCGCATGTTTTGCGGCCAGCTTGGTCAACACCTCCACGTCGGTGGAGTAGCCGGTTTTTTTCCTGGTTTTCTTGATCACCGGTAATTGCAGTTTGTCAAAGAGGATGCGGCCCAGTTGCAGGGGTGACTGGATGTTGAACTCCTCTCCGGCCAAGGCGTGGATCTCGGCTCTCAATTGTCGCAATTGGGTCTCAAAGGATGCGGAGAGGTCGTGAAGCTTGTCCAGATCGAGACACACGCCGGTCATCTCCATCTCCATGAGTACCTCCACCAGGGGCATCTCCACATCCTTGAGCAGGGAGATCAATCCGAGCTGTTCCAGTTTCGGACGCAGCGCCTCATAGGCCCTGAGGGTGATGTCGGCGTCTTCGCAGGCGTAGGGCACGGCCTGATCCAGGGGCACCCGGTCGAAGGTGACCGCGTGCCGGCCCTTGCCGGCGACTTGGCTGTAAGAAATATTCTTGTGCCCCAGGAAATCGAGGGCAATCTGGTCGAGGCCGTGAGCGCGTTTGGAGGGGTTGAGCAGATAGGAGGCCAGCATGGTGTCGAAGGTCACACCGCACAGATCGGCGCCGTGACGCCGCAGCACGGTCCAGTCGTACTTGATGTTCTGACCGACCTTGCCGATATGCCGGTTTTCCAGTACCGGTTTGAGCCGGGCCAGGAGATGGTCGCGTCGCAGCTGTTGGGGGGCGCCCATATAGTTATGCCCGCAAGGGATATAGAAGGCTTCATGCGGTTTCAGGGCCACGGAGATCCCCACCAGGGCGGCTGCCATGGGTTTGCGGGAGGTGGTCTCGGTATCGATGGCGAAGCGGTCGCATTTTTCAAGGCGCGCGATCAGGGAGTCCAGCTCCTGGTCGGTAAGAATGGCTTCATATCTCACGGGTTTTTGCGGCTGGGTGCGCTGAAACTCCTTTTGCAATTGATTAAACTCCAGCTTTTGAAACAGCTCGCCCAGCACGACCCTATCAGGCTTCGTCACGGCGAGGGCCTGGGGGTCGAAGGCCACCGGGGCCTGGGTATCGATGGTCACCAGGGCGCGGCTTAAATAGGCCTGCTCCTTGTACGCGATAAGGTTTTCACGCAGTCTCTTCCTGGTCACTTCGTCGATCCTTCCATAGAGGGCATCCATGCTGCCGTAAGTCTGGACCAGGGTCAGGGCCGTCTTGGGTCCGATGCCCGGCACCCCGGGCACATTGTCGGTACTATCGCCGGAAAGCCCCAGCATGTCGATGATCTGGGCCGGCCGCAGGTCGAATTGGGCGGAGACCTGGGCCAGGTCGATGCTCTTCTCTTTCATGGGGTCCCAGATTACGGCCTTGCCGGTGACCAACTGCATGAAATCCTTGTCCCCGGTGACCATGGTGACCTCGAATCCCTGGTCTTCGGCCAGGCGGGCATAGGTGCCGATCAGGTCGTCGGCCTCATACCCCGGCATCTCGATCACTGGAATATTGAAGCCCGCGACCACCTGTTTGATATAGGGCAGTTGGACCACAAGATCTTCGGGCATGGGTGGGCGGTTGGCCTTATAGTCATCGTATATGCGGTGCCGGAAGGTGGGGCCCCGGGCATCGAAAAACATGCCCATATACCGGGGGGCCTGCTCTTCGATCAATTTGATCAGCATGCGGGTGAAACCGAAGACCGCGTTGGTGGGCCGGCCCTGGGAGTCGGTCAGGCCGCGCACCGCATGAAAGGCGCGATAAATATAGGCACTGCCGTCGATCAGATAAAGTTTAGAGGGCATGGAGGCCTCCGAATTGCGGATCACCATTTCAGGTTGTCCGGCAGGTTTACGGTTGGGAGCGGGTAGGGGCCGCTGAACGGGCTGCCCACGGGGGCATCGGCCTTAATTTTAGCGGATTCAATTCAAGCCCAGAGTGCCGGTTAGTAGCATGGCTGCTGGTAAACGACAAGGTTTAGCGCTAAGCACAAATTATATATGCTCCCTAACGACGAGATTAATGTGGGCAGACTGATGCTCCGCGCCTGTTTCAGTGCGACCGGCGCGATGGTAGAAATTTGGTAACTACTCAGAGCACTTCATCTTCGGCCCTTCAGGCCTTTCCATAT
>CAZGPF010000171.1:0-4033 GCA_964527275.1 uncultured Desulfosarcinaceae bacterium | reverse complement strand
TGGCAACATCGATCAGGTCATCCAGCGGGGGGCCAAGACCATCTGCCTGGTCACAGAAATCGTCGGAGCCCGAGATATCACCGCCATCTCCCTCTCACTGGCCGCTTGCATGGCGCGAAAAGCCTAAACTAAAGGACGAAAACGCTTCGCCAGAGGGTATCTCCGGCCCTCGCCAAAGGCCTTACGGGTAACCTTCAATCCCGGCGCGGCCTGGTGGCGCTTGTACTCATTGCCGTCTACGCGCCGTATAACATCGTCCACCACCTTGGCGTCGAATCCTGCAGCCACCAATTCATCCTTGCTGAGGGCATCTTCCACATATCCTTCCAGTATGGGATCGATCAGCTCGTAGGGCGGCAGATCGTCCTGGTCGGTCTGGCCGGGGGCCAGTTCCGCTGACGGCGGTTTGTCGATGATGCGCTGGGGGATAATCTCCCGATCACGATTAAGATAGTGGCAAATAGAGTAGACCATGGTTTTGGGTACGTCGGAGATCACGGCCAGTCCGCCGTTCATATCGCCGTAGAGGGTGCAATAGCCTACGGCCAGCTCGGACTTGTTACCGGTGGTTAACACCAGGCAGCCGTCGCGGTTGGAGATCCCCATCAGCAGGGTGCCGCGGATACGCGCCTGGATGTTCTGCTCGGTGACGCCCGGATTGGCGGGATCGGGAGAGCTTATCAGCCGGGGCAGAAATCGGTCGTAGATGTCATCTATGGGCAGAATTTCATAGAGTAGATCCAAATTTTGCGCCAATTGTCGCGTGTCCGCATAATTGTGATCGGAGGTGTAGCGTGAGGGCATGAAGACCGTCGTCACG
Source organism: uncultured Desulfosarcinaceae bacterium (assembly GCA_964527275.1). GTDB lineage: Bacteria > Desulfobacterota > Desulfobacteria > Desulfobacterales > Desulfosarcinaceae > JARRKU01. Next base: position 3,213 of record CAZGPF010000171.1, on the reverse strand, counting down.
CCGTCACTGCCCAGGGCCATTTGGGCTACCACCGCAGTGAGGGCCGAGTCGATTCCTCCAGAGAGCCCGACGACAGCCTTTTTAAAGCCGCATTTGGTTACGTAGTCGCGGGTACCCATGACCAGCGCCTTGAGCACGGTCTCTTCGGCGTGCTGCGACAGCGACCGGATATCGCCGCGCTCCGCGTGGGTATCGTAGACTACCAGATCCTCTGCAAACTCCGCTCCCCGGGCCCTGATCTCGCCCTGGGCATTGAAGGCCGTGCTGGCGCCGTCGAATAAAATATGATCGTTGCCCCCCACCTGGTTGACGAAAATCACCGGCAGCCTGTATTTCGTGGCCATGGTCTTGAGCATGTGATCGCGGAATTCGATCTTCCCAAGATCGAAAGGCGATGCGGAAATATTGATCAGCACCTCCATGCCCCCCCTGACCAGCCGGTTCACCGGATCGAAAGCGTAGAGGCGATGAGAGAAAAGGTCCTTATCGTTCCAGATATCCTCGCAGATGGTAATACCGAGGCGCTGGCCCTTGTAAAGGATCGGCGGACACGGCTGGCCAGGCTCGAAATGGCGGTGTTCATCGAAGACATCATAATTGGGCAGTAGTTGCTTATTAACCTGATTGAGCACGCGGCCCCCTTCGAACAGGAGGGCGGAATTGTGATAGGGCTTGCCCTGCTCATCGCTGTTGCGCGTCACGAGACCCAGCAGTACCCCGATGCCCTGAATGGAATTGACCAGGTGTTCCAGGGCCCGCTGATTGGCGTCACTGAAGGCCGTCTGCTCCAGCAGATCCCTGGGCGGATAGCCGCAGAGGGCCATCTCTGGAAAGACCACCAGATCGCAACCCCTGGCCTTGGCCTTGTCGGCGAAGGCAACGATTTTGCGGTATTGGCCTTTGAAATCGGCTATCAAAGGGTTGATCTGGGCAAGCGCGATCTTCATGAATCATCCCCTCCGTGAGGTGCTGGCCGCAAAATTATCTCACGACCTGAAGAAAAGTCAGCTTATGGGTGTCGTTAGGCAAACAGATACAATGCAGCGCCACGCATTCGGCGTGGGCGCTTAATCGAGAAGGGCGGTCAGTTCTCCTCGCAGAGCGTCGTAATCGTGGATAATAGAAAATTGGGGATATTGCGCGGCAATCTTTGCAGGGGGGCAAAAGAGGATGCCGTGTTGGGCGGTCTCGAGCATGGTGATGTCGTTGTAAGAGTCGCCCATGGCTATGACCTCGAAATTGAGGCCTTGCAGAGCCTTGACGGCGTATTGTTTACCGTCCTTTTGACGCAGGCGGTAGTCGGTCACCGCGCCAGCGGTGTCGAGGCGCAATGAATTGCAAAACAAGGTGGGCCATCCCAACTTGGCCATCAACGGTTTGGCGAACTCTTCGAAGGTGTCCGATACGACGATGACCTGAATTTTGGAGCGCAGCCAGGTGAAGAAATCGAGGGCACCCTCCAGCGGCTCCATGGTCTCAATGATGTCGGTGATATCTTTAAGTTTCAGGCGGTAGCGGGTCAGGATTTGCAGCCGTCTGCTCATCAGAACATCATAGTCGGAGATATCCCTTGTAGTGAGCCTGAGTTCTTCTATGCCGGTTTTATGAGCCACATTGATCCAGATCTCTGGAACCAGCACACCTTCTAAGTCCGTACAGACAATGCGCATCAATCACTCGCCATCCATCTATCTATTTTAGTCCGTCCGCCTTCAGGGTCAGGGTTTATCTGAGTGCGGATTGCATAATCCCTGTATACGCCGTGCGGGTCATGCGGCGGCTGCATCGGCCTCCATGCGGATCAGCACCGGTGGGGTTCCGACAATATCCAGGGCGGAAATTTCCTGCATCGCTTTTTGTACATCGGTTTCCCTGGCCATGTGGGTCAACATGAAAATTGGCACCGTGCCATCGGTTTTGCGACCCTTCTGCTGGACCGATTTGATGCTGATGCCGTGATAACCCAAAATCCCGGCGATGGTTCCCAGCACTCCCGGCCGGTCGAGCACAGGAAAGCGAAAGTAGTATTGGGTCTCGAATTGGGCCATAGGCCTGATGGCAATGGTTTGAATCTGGTCCCACTGGCAGGTCAGCAACGGGACCCTGCCGATGGCATTAAAACGGATGTTGCGCGCCAGGTCGACCACATCGCTGACCACCGCGCTGGCGGTGGGCATCATGCCGGCCCCGAAACCCGAAAGGAATAGATCCCCGGTGGCGTCTCCGCTCACCATGATGGCGTTTAAGGAGCCGGAGACACTGGAAAGGATATGGTCAAGGGGAATCATGGTGGGGTGTACGCGGGCCTCCACCTTGTCGCCCCGCTGCTTGCTGATGGCCAGCAGCTTGATACAGTAACCGAACTGACCCGCATACTGAATATCCAAAGGCGTTATGGCTTCAATGCCTTCGACAAAAATGTCATCGTAGTTGATGCGCATGCCATAGGCCAGAGCCGTCAGGATGGCCAGTTTGTGTGCAGCGTCGAAGCCGCCGATATCGAGCGTTGGATCGGCCTCGGCATATCCATTCGTCTGGGCCTGGGACAGGGCCTCTGCAAAAGGAATCCGCTGTTCGGTGATTTGGGAGAGGATATAGTTGCTGGTGCCGTTTAAAATACCGCACATGGCGCTGATTTCGTTGGCCACCAGGGATTCGCGTAACGCTTTGATGATCGGTATGCAGCTGCAAACAGCGGCTTCATAGGCCATATCCACGCCCTTGTCAGCAGCAGCCGCAAAGAGCTGATTGCCATGACTCGCCAGCAAGGCTTTGTTGGCCGTGACCACATGTTTGCCGTTCTCGATGGCCGCCATCACCAGATCCTGGGCCAATGTTTGGCCGCCGATTAACTCTATGACGATATCGATCTGGGGATCATTTACGATTTGCCAAGCATCCTTTATGAAGACCCCTGGGGGTATTGTCACGTCGCGTTCGGTATCCATATCCAGATCGGCGACGTATTTGAGCTCTAGAGGCACGCCGGCGCGTCGCTGAAGCAGAGGCTGACCATTGATCAATAACCGGGCCACACCTGTTCCAACAGTTCCGCAACCCATCAATCCCAATTTTACAGATTCCATTTGCAACCCCTTGTTTCGAGCTATTGGAGGATCAGTCATCTTATAGGTCGCCGTCCAAAGTCAATAAAAAAGCCGTGGCAGTTTTGTTTTGACTTTTTGGAAGGGCGCGGTTTATGGGATGGGCTAC
>CAZGPF010000170.1:0-4050 GCA_964527275.1 uncultured Desulfosarcinaceae bacterium | reverse complement strand
CTATATGGAAAGGCCTGAAGGGCCGAAGATGAAGTGCTCTGAGTAGTTACAATAGCTTTTGACTGTCTTGAACCAAAATTAGGAGTATTGCATGCGAACCAAAATTATGATCAACGGTCTGCCCGGAAATGTGGCCCAGGTGATTACCGAAGAGGCCTTGTCCGACAAACGGCTCGAAGTGGTGCCCTTTTCACTGACCGGTGCAGATATCGAAATCGAGCACTGTCACATCGCCGACAGGGTCATCGAACTGATCCGTCCCGAGGTGCGCGCGGAGAAGATGGCCGCCGTCATTGAAAAGCAAGGGCCGATGATCAGCATCGATTTTACCCACCCCAGCGCGGTCAACTCCAACGCCGCTTTCTATTGCCGGTCGAACCTGCCCTTTGTCATGGGAACCACGGGGGGGGATCGCGACAAACTCCGGCAGACGGTCTTGGATTCGTCCATCGCCGCCGTCATCGCCCCCAATATGGCCAAGCAGATCGTCGGGTTTCAGGCCATGATGGCCCATGCCGCCGAACATTTCCCCAACTTGTTTGAAGGTTATCGACTCACCGTCCGGGAGAGCCACCAGGCCGGCAAGGCCGACACCAGCGGCACGGCCAGGGCCATGGTGGGATATTTCAATGCCATGGGGGTAGATTTTAACGTCGAGCAGATTGAAAAAGAGAGGGACCCCGAACGACAGCGCGATATGTGGGGCATCCCAGCCGAGTACCTCGGCGGTCACGGCTGGCACACCTACACCCTGAGTTCCCCGGACAAGAGCGTCAAGTTCGAATTCATGCACAACATCAACGGACGCCGCATCTACGCCCAGGGAACCTTCGATGCCGCCCTCTACCTAGCCCGCAAGAGAGCCCAGGGAGCCCAGGGCAAGGTCTACTCCATGATCGATGTACTAAAGGCCTCGGCATGAATTAAGGACGGGGAGCCCTGCTGTTAACCAAACTGGATCAGAAACCGATAGGCATAACTTCAGAAAAGAAGTGAGTTTCATCTGGTCTTTGGTAGATCTGGAGCGGGGTCACTTCGTTCTAATCAGTACAGGAACGTAGTGCCACCCATGACGGCGCCGCGTCGGCTCGACTGAGTTTTAGAGCCTGCCAGGCACGAGGTGCTCGCCAAAGAGAAATCGCTCTACGGGGGAAAAAATAATAATCGTGGACCCCTTTCTCTGTCGCGTTAGCGGGGTTCCTTTTTGCAGCACTGGTCGGTACACATTCGAAAACCGCGAAGGCTACCCGACAATCATTGTGCGAGGGTATTTTTCACATTTTAGGCCAAGCCCCCTCACATTTTTCTAATGATCTCTACGGCTTTCTCCAGGGCCAGGTCGAGATTCTGCGGCTGGGTTCCGCCGGCCTGGGCCATGTCGGCCCTGCCGCCGCCGCCGCCGCCGACCACGGATGCCACTTCAGCGATAATCTTGCCGGCGTGAAAACGGTCGAGCAGGTCTTTGGTGACCACGGCGATGAGCAGGGCCTTTGCGCCCATGGCGCTGCCCAGAATCACCACTCCTGATTTAACCTTGTCCTTGAAGCGGTCCGCCATCTCCCGCAGGGCCGCCGGTTTGTCCACGGCCACCCTTTTTACCACCACGGCCACGCCATTGATGGTGCGCACATCCTCGCTTGCCGCTCCGGCCCTTGCCGTAGCCAGTGCGATTTTAAGCTTTTCGATCTGCTTTTCAGAAGATTTATGGGCGGCCTGCAGTTGGGCCACGCGCTCGGCCACGGATTCTGGCCTGGCGCGCAACAGGTGGCTGCTCTGCTGAACGTTGTGGGCAAGTTGCTGGACGTGGGACAGGGCGGCTTGCCCGGTCAGCGCTTCGATGCGGCGCACACCGGCGGCCACGCTGGTTTGGGATACGATTTTAAACAGCCCTAGATCACCGGTCCGCCGGGCATGGGTGCCGCCGCAGAGCTCCTTGCTGAAATCAGAGATGCTCACCACCCGAACGCTATCGCCGTATTTCTCTTCAAACAGCGCCATGGCACCGGATTGGCGCGCCTGTTCCGAATCCATCTCAACGGTCTCGACCAGCGCGTTTGCCCGGATTTTGGCATTGACGAGGGCTTCGATTTGGGTCAATGCGCCACTCTCCACATTGGAAAAATGTGTGAAGTCAAAGCGCAGCCGCTTCGGGGCCACCAGAGACCCGGCCTGCTTGACATGCTCACCCAGCACCCGGCGCAAGACGCCATGCAGAATATGGGTGGCTGTATGGTTGCGGGCTGTGGCCCTGCGTTTTTCGGCATCCACACGCAAGGTCACCATCTGCCCGACTTCGATCCGGCCGTCTGTGACTTTGCCTTTATGGATTACCAGCCCGGTGGGGTCCTTGATGGTGTCTGATATTTCGATGGCCAGGCCTGTGGCGACAATCACGCCCTGATCACCCACCTGACCTCCTGAATGACCATAAAAGGGAGTAGTGGCCGTCACGACTTCCACCTCCTGGCCCTTATCGGCACTGGATACTTTACGGTCGTCCTTGACAAGCAGCACGACCTCGGCCTCTTTGCTCAATCCATCGTAGCCTGTGAATTCAGTTTTGACGGCCTGGGCCGACAACTCCTTGAAGGCATTGCCGATGCCGGCAAAGGTGACTTTGGAACGGCTGCGCTCACGCTGGGCTTGCATATGCCGCTCATAGCCACCCATATCCAATTTGAACCGGGTGCCGCGGGTCACGTCCTGAACGATATCCACTGGAAAGCCGTAGGTGTCGTAAAGCTTGAAAATCAGGGCGCCGGGAATCTCCTTTTTGCCCCCCGCCTTCAGGTCGGCAATCGATTCGGTGAGCAGTTTGAGGCCGGTATCCAGGGTTTCGCTGAAACGAACCTCTTCATTTACGATGACCTTACGGATGAAGGCGGCCGAATCGCTCAGTTCCGGGTAGGCCGGCTTCATGATGTCGAAAACCGACTCGGCTGTGTGTCCTAAAAATGGCTTGTCCAACCCTAGATTGCGACCATATCGAATGGCGCGACGCATGATTCGCCGCAGCACATACCCCCGTCCCTCGTTGGATGGTAACACCCCGTCGCCGACTAAAAAGGCCGCCGCGCGGCTGTGGTCGGCGATAACCTTCATGGCCACATCCACGTCGGCGTCTGTGCCGTAAACTTTACACGCCAACTCTTCGGTGCGGTTGATGATCGGCCTGATCAGATCGGTATCGAAGTTGGTCTCTTTGTCCTGTAGGACTGCGGTCAGACGTTCGAGCCCCAGGCCGGTATCTATACTGGGCTTGGGCAAGGGCGTCACGCGCCCCGAAGCGTCACGGCTGAACTGCATGAAGACCAGGTTCCATATCTCAAGAAAACGTTCGCAGTCGCAATCCACGCCGCAGTCGGGCTGCCCACAGCCATGGACCTCGCCGCGGTCCACATGGATCTCGCTGCAGGGGCCGCAGGGGCCAGTATCGCCCATGGCCCAGAAGTTTTCTTCCTCGCCCAGACGGACTATGCGCTCCTGGGGAATGCCGATCATGCGGTGCCACAGATCATAGGCTTGATCATCATCATTGTATACCGATACATAGAGCTTGTCGGCCGACAGACCATAGCCGTTGGTCATCAGGTCCCAACCAAATTCGATGGCCCGTTCTTTGAAGTAATCGCCAAAAGAGAAGTTACCCAGCATTTCGAAAAATGTGTGGTGGCGGGCGGTATAACCGACGTTTTCCAGGTCGTTGTGCTTACCGCCGGCGCGCACACATTTTTGCGATGTGGCAGCGCGGTTGTAATCGCGTTTTTCCTCTCCTAGAAAAGTACGCTTGAACTGCACCATGCCGGCATTGGTAAAGAGCAAGGTCGGGTCGTCCCGGGGAACTAGCGAGGAGCTACGTACAACTCGGTGGTTGTGTTTTTTAAAGTAATCGAGAAAGACCTTACGAATCTCATTACCAGTCATATATGTTGCCCCACTGTTCTGATTAATCGCCGACAGCCGCTCAATAGTCCCCGCGCCGCGTCTATGTTTTTGCTTTGTAACTACTCAGAGCACTTCATCTTCGGCCCTTCAGGCCTTTCCATATAG
>CAZGPF010000169.1:0-4075 GCA_964527275.1 uncultured Desulfosarcinaceae bacterium | reverse complement strand
AGCAGTTACAGTTCGTGCTTTTTTGTGCTTTTTGCCATTACGCTGAGTAGTTACGATTCTTTTATTGCCCCCTGCCCCCCTCCCGCAAGGGGAGGGGAGATTATTCTGCATGGCTCCCATGCTTGGGCATCGAATCCGGGGCAAGAAACCTTGGCAATTTTTCAGAGCACGTCTAGGCCCAACCAGCCGATCAACGGTGGTCGTCTTGGCTTTGGGCAAAGAACCTAGTCTATCAGTTAGTTGATCACAAAAACTGCCCGTCGATTTTTGGCCCACGCTTCTTCGTTTTGGGCGTAATCGACCGGCTGCTCTTCACCAAAGCTCTGGGTTTCCAGCTCCACCTGATCGATGCCAAAATCGATGAGGTACTGCTTCACGACTTCGGCCCTGCGAGCGCCAAGGGCCATGTTGTAGGCATCGGTGCCCCTATCGTCACAATGGCCTTCGATTATCACTGCGGTAACATCGGGAGTGGCCAGTAGCCATAGGCCCTTGACCTGCAGTAGTTCCTGGGACTCGGGTCGTAATACGATGCTGTCGAAATCAAAATAGACATGGGTGCTGACAAATTGATCTCTTACGGCAGCCTCTGCGGCCTGCGCCGCAGCTAGTGCTTCAGCCGCTTCGAGCTGAGCGGCGGCTTCAGCTGCTTCAGCCGCTTCGATCTCGGCGGCGGTATCAACCGCTTCGGTCTCGACAGCGGGTTCCGGTGCCTGTTCGGCGGGCTGAGGGCTTTCTGTTTCTGTGGTCGCGCAGGCGGAAACCAGCAAAACCAGCGCCGCCAGCAAAAGGGGAAGCCATTTAAACGCTTTCATCATACTCTCCTCTGGTAAGATTGTCGGTGCGTAACGATAATCAAGTTATATATATATATAGATGGAATGCTCATGATCAGGCAAGACTTTTTTTTACACCTCACACCCCATTATGATGAAATCGTGAAGTCTCTCCAAGCAGGTTTGGGCGTCATTATCGCATGATCCTGGCCCGCCGTGACTTGATATAATAGTTTCGAGCGGCCTGGTATGGATCGATGGTGGCTCTCCTGGCAATGTCGATATCTTCGATTCGAAAAGAGAGCTTGTTGATGGTCTCATAGCCCAAGGCCGTAAAGGAGGCTTCAGGGGGTTGAATATAGTTTCTGGGAACCAGGGGCGCTTCCCCAAGCTTGCCGACCGTATCGCGAAGAGTGGAGGAGCCGATAAAAGGCCAAACGATGTAAATGCCGTCACCGATACCGTATGAACCCAGCGTCTGACCCAAATCTTCGGAGTCGGGGTTGAGTTCCGGGTAGTCCTTGGTGAGGTTTCCAAACCCGAGAACACCGAATATGCTGTTGATGGTAAACTTAACAAATTCGGCGCTCGCTGCCTGACCCTTACCCTGTAGCAGGCAGTTTGCGAATCGAACGGGTGCCGCCAGGTTGTGGAAGAAATTTTTCACCCCCGTGCGTACCGGGGTGGGAGCAACTTTGCGGTAACCCTGGCAGACTGGCCGCAGCACCCAGGTATAGAGCGCATCGTTAAAGTTGAACATGAGACGATTAAATGCTTCGATAGGATCTCTGACCGAATCTGCGTCGCTGTCCAGATCATCATCCAGGTCATCCTCCAGGAAGGTTTGCCAATCAGGATCGCTATCTACTTCTGCATTGGCAAGTTCCGCAGGAGGGGACCCGGCTGGCGCTTGATTGGGGAGGCCGCCCTTTTGTGAGGCGCAGCCAATCAATAGGGAGAGGGCGGCGGTCATGGCGACCAATGCAAGCAGGTGGAAGTGTCTCATTAAATAAGCCGACCAATCAATTTTGAGTGTAACTACTCAGCGTAATGGCAAAAAGCACAAAAAAGCACGAACTATAACGATTGTATCTCGAACTGTAACTGCTCAGAGTGCTTTAGGTTCGGTCATTCAGGTCTTTTCATAATAGCATCGCTATATGGAAAGGCCTGAAGGGCCGAAGATGAAGTGCTCTGAGTAGTTACTTTTGAGTTTGAGGGGCGTTGATCTGCCGTGAAGCCAATTTTTCTTCAAGCCGTTTGATTAGTTGGCCTGGAGTCTCTTTTTTTAGAATGGAGCTGAATTGCACGCGATAATTCTTGACCAGGCTGACGCCGTTTTCAATCAAAACGTCATAGACCCTCCAGGCGCCGTCGATATTGCGCATGCGGTAGTCAATTGGCACATCAAGGCTCTCCCGTATCAATTTGGTGCGCACCATAGCCCTTGAACCCTTGATCAACACCCTGTTGAAATCGACCTTTACATCTTTATACTCGCCCTGGAGCTTGTCGATATAGGTGTTGCCTAAAAAACGGGTAAAAACCGCCGTGAACCGATCCTGCTCCTCTGCGGAGAATTTGAGCCACGGCTTTCCAATGGCGCGCCGGCTGATCTCTCTTAAATCAAAGATGGTGCTGGCGATCTCCCATATTTTATCGCGCTGAACGGTCCTGCTTTTTAGTTGGACATAGTCAGGGTCATTCAGGACTTCGAGAAATTGATTGACCGTCCCTTGCAGCGTCTCCAGCGGTCCCATGCCATCCGTGGCCCCATTCACGACCGCTGTTAATACTAAAACCATGCTAATCATGAGCGCCAGGCGTTTTTTTGTCATGCTCGTCTCCTTGAATCTCATCCTCTGGCCGCCTTAAGCGCCCTGAGCAGAGCCGCCTTGTGCAGTTCGCCGGCAATATGAACCGGGCTCTTACCGCTGATGGGGTCCCAACCGGCTGGATTGGCCACGCATGAGAACTGGGCCTCCAGGCCGATGCGCACGGGCGCCTCTTCGAGAGTCCAACCAACGATGCGCTGGCCCGCTTCCCATGTGGCACCGCACGGCGCGCCGCGCAGGGTCGTTACAGAGGTGATGCGCGCCTGATTTGTCTCTAGGCGGTATTCCGGCAAGCCGAATTGTAGACCATAGTTCCCCAGGCCCGCCTTCCGTTTGAGCGCACAACAGGTCGCCGGCGTCAAGGCCTCCTCCAGGGGGGGCTTTTTACTAGCAGCGATCACCACAATTTGAGCCTGGCGGCATTTTTCGGCCAGCGCATGGCTCAGGTCGGGATGTTTCAGATAGTCGAGCACCAGGTGAGCGCCCCGGGGATTCGGAATATAAGGATCGGCATCATCTATGATTGGGGGCAAAGGCTCATCTATGGAGATGATTTTTAATTCAATGGCGTGGCCGTACTTCTCAATGCCCCGGATTTTACCCACGCCTCCGCCGTTTTGCTGGAATACCCAGATGCGCTGTTTTTGTAGTTCCGTCTGCATTACAAGAAGGATCAAGCTTGGGGATTGAGTCCGAGGGCCTGGCCGCATACTCGCCAACGGCCATCCTCTTTTATCAGTGCGATGGTGGCATCAACAGGATAATCCCTGGCCAAATGAAACAGCTTGCCCACCACCATGAAAGCCGGGTTGATGCACACCCGCGACGTACCGCTTAAGTGGATCCGCATGGCATCGTTGCGGGACTCTACAATATTAAGGTGCAGCTTGATCAATTTATGTCGCAGGTAGTTGGTGCTCAAACCCCGCTGGGAGGCCTCTTGCTCTTTATGGTCCAAATAGTCGCCGACCAGATCTTCCTCGGCCAGTGCCGCGCACAGATAGGCCTGCATACCGACATCAAGATAGTAGTAAGCAGCGGCGAATCTTTTAGCAACTTTAATTGGGGTCTCCCGGCAATCGGCACCGATCAGGACCAATTGGAATACAATGGCAATGCCGAATAGAAGCGCAAAGGAGACGCGGCTGATATTCTTTTGCATGGGTAAGACCTCCGTGTATTTTTAAATCTGAGCCTTGCTGTTTCAATATCCAACAGTCCATTATAACAGTATGGTTCAAAGTTCAAGGTTCCAAAACAGAGATAGGCGTTTAATACATACTGTTTTGATATAATATTGATATTTTAAATTTTCCCCAAAAAACAAGTTGACTTGGGTGCTTTATCGCGACTATGAAAGTCGATAAATATCCCGACCACAGAGGTCAAGAAGTGCCATGTTGACACCCCCAAAAAAGGGCCAATATGCGCTACGCGCCATATACGAACTGGCGAAACGCGAGG
>CAZGPF010000168.1:0-4081 GCA_964527275.1 uncultured Desulfosarcinaceae bacterium | reverse complement strand
CATCGCTATATGGAAAGGCCTGAAGGGCCGAAGATGAAGTGCTCTGAGTAGTTACCACTATCCAAAGCGGGATCGAAATCCAATGCAGCCGGGTATTCCGATCTCGATCCCGACCCCAATTTGGGTTGTTCTCTTGGTCTTGAGACGCTATGGGGTGATTTATACGAAATGCCACGCAGTAAAATGGCACGCTCATTCACCATGGCGCAGCAGGGGGGTATAGACATGAATTCACTGGCAACGGAACTGAATCAGATCATCGAGCAACACAATCCTCGGATTCTCGGGATGCTGTCGCACATCGGCCGCCAACTCTTTTTTCCCAAGGGGATTCTCAGCCAGAGCGCCGAAGCCAAGGATAAGGCCCATCGTATTAACGCGACCATCGGTATTGCCAAGGAAGAGGGTCATACCATGTGTTTTGACACCATCATGGCTCCCATCGAGGGTATTCGGGCGAGCCAATCCCTGACCTACGCCCCATCCTTTGGCTTACCTGCGCTACGCCGCCAATGGCAAAAGGAGCTGCTGACCAAGAACCCTTCCCTGGTCGGTAAAGCCATCAGCCTTCCGGTAGTAACTTGCGGGGTGACCCATGCCGTGAGCATCTTTGCCGATGTTTGGCTCGACCCCGGGGATGTGGTCATCCTGCCAGGCATGATGTGGGGCAATTACAGTATGATCTTCCAGGTGCGCAAAGGCGTCCGGTTGAGCCACTATGAGCTCTTTGATAAAGAGGGGGGCTTTAACCTGACGGCATTCGAGGCCGCTATGCGCAATGAGGCCCGTACCAATCAGAAGATCACGGTGCTGTTAAATTTTCCGCAGAACCCAACCGGCTACGCCATATCCAAGGTTGAAGCCCAAGCCATGGCCAACCTGCTTGTCGAGATGGCCGAGTCCGGCACCCAGGTGATCGCGGCCCTTGACGATGCCTATTTCGGACTCTTCTATGAAGACCAGAGTTTGCAGGAATCTCTTTTCTCTCTGCTGGCTGGTCGCCATCCCAACCTTTTGGCCGTCAAACTAGACGGCGGGACAAAAGAGAATTTCATCTGGGGTTTGCGCATCGGCTTTATTACTTATGGTGCCGCCGGCCAGGGAGACGCGGACCAGTTCTATACGGCCCTGGAAAAGAAAACTGCCGGCTGTGTGCGGGGCAACATCTCCAACGCCTCCCACCTTAGTCAGACCCTGCTGCTCAATTCGCTGCGGCATCCGCGCAATCGGGACGAAAAGGCCGAAAAATACAACATTCTGCGCCGCCGGGCCATGAGAGTGAAAGCGGTGTCGGCCGATGCCAAATTTACCCGGGCCTGGGATGTCTATCCTTTTAATGCCGGCTATTTCATGTGTTTGCGGCTCAAGAGCGTGGAGGCCGAACCCCTGAGGCTGCATCTCCTGGAGCAGTACGGTGTCGGTCTAATTTCCCTGGGACGATATGATCTGCGGGTGGCTTTCTCCTGTATCGACGAGGCCCGGATTGAGGAGTTGTTCGATACCATATTGAAGGGCATCGACGACCTGCTGGAGATGGCCTGATCCATGGGGAATTTCGCATCCGCCTACAAGCTTAGGGAGTTGTTCAAGGGTAGGCACTCCGTTCACATCGCGAGGGCCAGCCGCTGGGCGCTCTACTTTTTTGCCATTGGTATCATCGCCGGGCTGGGTGCCATTGCCTTTCACTATTTATGTCAACTGGGCATCCACTATTTCATGGACTTGATGGCGGGCTACCGGCCTCCGGCTCCGGCCGGCGAGCATTACCTTCTGCCACCCACCACACGCCTTTTCAATCGCTGGATTCTACTTTTTCTGCCGGCCATAGGCGGTTTGATCAGCGGCTGGCTGGTATACACCTTTGCTCCCGAGGCCGAGGGGCACGGCACCGATGCGGCCATCCATGCCTATCACAACCAGGGCGGCTTTATCCGCGGCCGGGTGCCCATCATCAAGACGATTGCATCTTCCATCACCCTGACCACCGGTGGTTCCGGCGGCCGGGAGGGACCCATCGCTCAAATCGGCGCAGGTTTCGGCTCTTTTCTGGCGACGAGATTGCGGCTGTCAGACCGTGACCGGCGCATAATGATGGCAGCCGGCCTCGGCGCCGGCGTGGGCAGTATCTTTCGAGCGCCGCTGGCCGGCGCGCTGTTTGCCGCCGAAGTGCTATATCGCGATCCTGAATTTGAATCCGAGGTGATTATCCCGGCCGGAATTTCCTCGGTGGTGGCCTACTGCCTCTTCTGCCTGGTCTTTGGCTGGGGCTCCCTGTTCGACTCCCCGCCGTTCAAATTTAATCAGGTGTTGGAGCTGGGGCCCTATCTGGTCCTGGCCGTCGTGCTGGTGGGAACCGGTGCCCTATATGTGAAGATTTTTTATGGGACCATTCACTTCTTTGAAGGCTTGAAAAGAATTCCCAACCATATCAAACCGGCCATCGGCGGACTGGGCACCGGCCTGATCGGCTTTTTCTGGCCCCAATGCCTGGCCTTCGGCTACGGGTTTGCTCAGATGGCGCTGAACAGTGAACTGACCGTCGGTTTCCTGCTCATCCTGGCCTTTGGCAAGATCGTGACAACCTCCTTCTCCATAGGCTCCGGCGGCAGTGGCGGGGTGTTCGGCCCCTCGGTGGTCATCGGCGGCGCCATGGGGGGAGCGGTGGGCAAGCTGTTCCACACATGGATTCCCCATGTGGTGACTGATCCGGGCGCATTCGTGGTCGTGGGCATGGCCGGTTTCTTTACCGCCGTCTCCAACACACCCATTTCGACCATCATCTTCGTCTCCGAAATGACCAACTCATATCACCTGTTGCTGCCCAGCCTGCTGGTCTGTTCGGCGGCCTATCTGGCCGCCCAGCGTTGGACCATCTTCCATCGCCAGGTGCGGAGAAAAATCGACTCGCCGGCCCATGCCGGCCACTTCTTCGTGGATGTGCTACAGGCCTTTACCGTGCAGGACCTTCTGCCCCAGGCCAAAAAAGTGCGCATGATCCCCCAGGATATGCCTTTTCTGGAGTTCAAACACTACTTTTCAAAAACCACCCAGTACTACTTTCCGGTGATGGATGGTCAAAAACAGATGGTCGGCATTTTCACCGTCGACGATGTGCGCGCCATTCTCTTTTCTCCGGAAATCGAGCATCTTATAGTTATGAAGGACATCGGCACTTCGGACATTATCGTGGTGACCCCCGATGAAGATCTCAACTCGGTGCTCAAAAAGTTCACTATCAAGAATCTGGAGAGCCTGCCGGTGGTGCGGGCGGATGCTCATGGCAACCTGATCGGCATGCTGAGACGCAGAGAGGTCATCGCCTTTTATAACCACAAGCTCGCGGAGAAAAAATCGTCCCAGGAAGTCGACCCTTAGTCTGTTGGGCGTTGATCTCTTTGGCCCGCAATTATTCGTATTGCACACTGACCAGTTGCAACCCGTGGGCCGGCGCGGTTGCCGCGGCCTGGCCTCGATCTTTTGAATCTAAGATGCGCTCCAATTGATCTGGCATGATTTTATTCTGGCCCACCGCCACCAAGGTACCCACGATATTGCGAACCATATAGCGTAAAAATCCGTTGGCCTGAATTTCGAAAACCTTGTGGTCTCGTGGTGCTGCAATCCATACCGCCCGCATGACATGCCGCCGGGTGTGGGCCCTGGGGCTTCCGGTGCCTTCGAAGGCTTTGAAGTCGTGTTCCCCCAACAAAAACGCGGCCGCCGACTGCATGGCCGCCAAATCCAAAGGGGCTTTCAGCCACCAGGCATATTGCCGCCCGATGGCCGGGCGCAAGGGCTGATTGATGATGGTGTAGCGGTAAGATTTACTCCGGGCGTCAAACCGGGCGTGAAATTGCGGTGCCGCCAGCCGGCAGTCGCGGATTACGATATCGGCGGGCAAGATGCTGTTCAGCCCTTTGATCAGTTCCGCAGGTTCGAGGAGTGTATGGCAAATGAAGTTGGCCACCTGGCCCTGGGCATGCACACCGGCGTCGGTTCTGCCCGATCCGGTCAGGGTGATCTTTTGGCGGGTCATGGTGGCGATGGCTGCTTCGATCTCCCGTTGGATCGACGGGCCTTT
>CAZGPF010000167.1:0-4083 GCA_964527275.1 uncultured Desulfosarcinaceae bacterium | reverse complement strand
AAATGGGTAGTCGCCGGAGGCGGCATTGGCGACCGCTTGCCAACGAACCTGTTCTCAGTTAGCCAACCAGCGGGTCCATGTTCAGCGCCGGATGTCCCTTTTCCTGTAGGAAGGGCAGGATCTCCTCTTCGGTGGTGCCAACGGTCTCGTCGGCGATCTTGTCGTACAGGTCCGGTACTCCCAGCTCCTCGGCGCGTCTGTCCAGGCGTTCCTTGATCTCCTCTTTCAGCATCTTGGGCATCCAGACCATGCGCAGCAGGCCGCCGTCGCCGGTGATGAACTTGCCCTGGGTGACGTTGAACTTGGAGTGGCCCACGAAGCCCGGTGAAGAAGCTCCGCCGCCCATGACGCCGGCCAGGGTTGTGAACTTCATGCCGCAGGGGGTCTCGCCGGTATACTCGCGGTTGACGGTCATCACGCCGTTGCAGGCCGGCAGCATGGCCGCGATGGCCTCGCAGCAGCCGCAGGTGGTCATGGGATCGTTGACCATGGAGTAGAAATTGTAGCTCTGGATGGCTCCTCGGGAGGCCTGCTTGATAAACTCGTTGACCCCGGCAAAGGTGCCCATCAGCGGGTCGAGAACTTCGCCCTTCTCGATGGGCTGGTTGGGACCGGTGGGGTTGATCTCGTAAGAGGCCTTGCAGTCCATCCAGTTGTAGGCGCCGCACAGGCCGGTGCGCTCGGGGCTGACGGTGCAGACATGCGTGGGCGCGAACGACTGGCACAGGGTGCAGGAGTAGAAGGTCTCTACATCCTCGTCGGTCATGGTCTCCACGCGCTCGTCGCGTTTCTTGTAGGCGCTCTTGGCTTCGGCGGTGACCTTGTCCACGTCGGCCTTGTTGGTGTAGATGGTGACCTCGACCTTGTCCATGATCTTGCCGAAGTCCTGGTGGAACTTGGCATGCAGCACAACGCCGATGTCTTTGAGGGTAAAGCCCTTTTCCACGGCGGCCTTGCTGATGCGCACCCAGGCGATGTCGCGCTGGCCAATGTGCATGACGCCCTGGATATAGTTGATCAGGTGATGGGTCTGGCGTTCCAGAATGGGCTCGAAGTCTTCCTGGAATTCACGCCCCGCCACCTGCATGTAGATAGCCATGGGGAAGGCGTCGCCCTCCTTGAAGTCGGTGATGTCGGGGCCTATAACGGTGACCTTGCCATCCTCGATCTCTTTCATTGCGGCCATCGTTAGGTACTCGGAGCATTGGGTTTTACCGCCGCCGGCCTGGCAGTAGAGATCGGCGCCGCGCACACGCTCGCCCTCAAAGGCGGGGCCGAAGGCGCATGGAATCTCGATTTCGGAGACCATGGTTTTCAGGCCGCGGACCTCCACCGATTTCTGGACCATCTCCTCATGTGGCACGTTGGCGACGACATGTTCATAGGTACAGATGCCGGTGGGCAGGACTTCGGGAATGTCGGTGTCGGCGATAGTGGGAAAGCCCCAGTTGATGGCCCCTGCCGCCGCCGCAGCCCATTCGGCATTCACATCACCCAGGGCATTCACGAAGGCGAAGATGCGCTCTTTGTTGTAGTGCAGGATGGTCTTGTGGTCGCCGGGCTGCACGCCGCCGAAGGCCATGGCAGCGCGATTGGCAAACCCCAGAGCGAAGACGGCCGCAGAGATATCCGGGCCGAAGGGCACGATGCGGGTATTCCAGCCCACCTGAACGTCGGCGGCGATGAGCTGCTCGACGACGCTGGTGCCGTTCTGGTTGGCGGCGCAGAATATATAGAGGCTGCGGCGCTGGTACTCTTCGACGATCTCCTTGGCGATCTCACTGTTTGGGGCCGAGCCCACGATGGCGGCGAATCCAGGGGCCGAGCCGTCCACGAATTCCACGCCGCGCTTGCGCATGACCGTATCGTCGGCAGCTCCCAGCCAGATCTTGCCGGCTTCCAAATCGACCTCTTCCGAGGGCAGGTAGAAGTCGGGATCTTCCAGGTAGCGCAGGGCCTCCTCGCACTCGAAGGCGAACAGGGCCGCCATGCCGGCGTCGAGCAAGGGTCCCAGGTAGGGAAGGTGGTTGCTGCCCTTGATGTGCGGCGGCAGCAGTTTGCGGGCAAAGGCCAGCGGTTTGTGCATATCTTCAAGGGTTTCGACCTTGAGGCCCAGCAGGGAGTAGATCACCGGCAGGAAGTAGGCCGTATTGGGAAAACCGACCTTGGTGTCGGCATTATAAGTTTGCAGGGCTTTTTGGTATTTTCCTTCTACTTTGGAGACAATATTGTAACCACCTTGGATGGCGGCAAAGGCAACAAGTCGAGACATTGAGTCCTCCTTCGTTGAGGCGGTGATGGTTCGGTCTAAGCTTCGGTCTCCTTGCGGGTCACAAAGAGAAAGACTTCGGCCAAGCTGCGACCATGGTCAAAGTGGGCTGCGGCGCTGATCGCCACCATGCGGTTAAAGTAGCCTGCCGCGATGGTTTTGGCGGTGACGCCGAAGGCTTTAGACCACGCGACGATGAATGCGGTCGAGGTTCTCCGTCATCTTTTCCAGGGCATCCTTTTGACCAGCCGTCGCGGTCCTGGAGAGGACCTCCTGGCCGGCTGTCGTAGTCCGTTTGGCCATCAGCGCTTCACGCTCGGCCGTCCGTTTCTGGCGCAGGGCATCTTCTTCAGCTTCACGTTGCTTGATTTCAGCTTTACGTTGGGCCTCTTGTTCGGCAACAGCCCTGGCTTTTGCATCGGCCTTGGCTTGGGCCTCGGCTGCTGCCCTGGCTTCGATATCGGCCTTGGCCTGGGCCTCGGCTACAGCCCTGGCTTCAGCTTCGGCTTTGGCTTGGGCTTCTATTTTAGCCTTGGCCTTCGCATCCGCTATGGTCTTGGCTTCAGCTTCGGCCTGGGCATCTACCTTGGGAGCCGATGCCGGTTTGGCCGGCGCAGGCTTGGGCGCTTTGCTGGTCGGTTTGGCCTTCTTGGGAGGTGCGGCCTTCTTGGCGGGTGCAGCCTTCTGCTCTTCTATTTCGATGGTCAGATCGGGCTTAGGCGCCAGGGAGGCCAGATCCACTTCGGCGGCGGCCAGCAGCTTGGATACGGGGGCCACGTCGCCCGCGCTACCGCCATCCATCATCAGATCGATGTAAGCCTTGGTCAGGCGGATGGCTTCGGGATGGCGCATGATCAGCACGTCACTGCCGGCGAGCAGATAGTTGACGGCACCCACGGCCTCCATCAGAATGCCGCGCCTCTCGGGATCGCCCAGGGTGGGGGCTTCGTCGGAACTCTGTTTAACCTCTTTGCACTTCCAGACCTCGTTGCCCAGGTTGTTGATCACCGGCAACTGCAACTTGTCGTCGCCCTGTGCCAGGGCTGCCATGCGCAGACGTTCCATTACCGAGTATGAGTACTCCATGCCGTAACCCAGGCCGCCGGTGGTAGGGTCGATGATCATCCTTTCCGTGGGCATGCCAAGATTTTCGAGAAGGATATTGACCTGTTTGGCCAGGTTGACATCTATGGGGGAGGAGGAGATCAGCGTGTGGCCGTATGCCATGGCCGAAGCACCGATACCCTTGTGGTTTTTGTCCTCCACCGGCCCTATGATCAGGTTGGCCCCCTGGTGGTCTTCCGCAATCTGTTTGAGGACCTCCTCGTCCTTCTCCTTGTTGGCCGAGCCCCAGATTATCAGGGGAACATCCACGGCTTTTAAAACTTTTTTGACCGTCGCGGATGCATCTGCGGCGCTGGCGTCCTTGTCGTTGGGATCGGTACTCTTGAGCTGTAGCACGATCATCTCAGCGCCGAAATCGGTGACACACTTCCTGGCCCACGCAGCCGCGTCGCCCACGACTTTCTTGAACGGTGCCAGGGCGCTTGCGGGCCAATCTTCCGGTGACATGTCCCAGACCTCCATCGCAATGCGCGGTCTGTGGGGCATTTCACCTTCGAAATGGTAGAACGGATAGCAGCTCTCGCCGCCAACGGTCACGGCCTTGTCGCCTTTTCCCAAGGTGACCGCCTTGACGCTGCCGGCATAACGCTCCTTATAAAATTCGAAAGCCAATGTTACCTCCTTTCAGGGTCAAATTTCTTATATTTCTTAACGCTAAGCGATTCATATATTTGATAAGCGGCGGAACT
>CAZGPF010000166.1:0-4101 GCA_964527275.1 uncultured Desulfosarcinaceae bacterium | reverse complement strand
CTATATGGAAAGGCCTGAAGGGCCGAAGATGAAGTGCTCTGAGTAGTTACAACCAGACTAGCATAACCTCCCATCACTTGTACAAAGGCGGCGGCATCATTAAAGGTTCCCGCCCACCGGCCTTCGCAGGTAGTCTCACCCTCGGTGGTAACCAGGCTGCAATTCAGTTTCTCTTGTCAAAAAATACCGCCACCGTCGAGATCGGTGTCGGTAGGGTCGATCTTAATGCTTATCCCTGCATTGGCCCCTGTCGTCGCAAGAAGCTCTCAAGCCCACCTTAGAATTGAGCCGCAGTGTCAACATTGGGCCGAAACTTAGATCAACGCAGCGCCGCTTGTCAACCTGCAATGGAGAAAATTTTAATCACGCGTGTTTGGCGTCGATGTTGACGGATACTACCTTGGATATGCCTTTTTGCTCCATGGTGACTCCAAACAGGGTTTGGGCATACTCCATGGTCCGTTTGTTGTGGGTTATCATGACAATCTGGGATTTTCTGCCTATGACTTGCATTAAATTGTTAAAGCGCACCACATTGGCGTCGTCCAGGGGTGCATCGATCTCGTCGAGCAGGCAGAAGGAGGCCGGTCGTATCAGGAAGATGGCAAAGATGAAGGCGATGGCCGCCAGCGCCTTTTCACCGCCAGAGAGCAGGCTCATGCGGGTCAGTCTTTTGCCTGGCGGATGAACCAGGTACTCGACGCCGGTTTCCAGGGGTTTGTCCGGTGCGGTCAGTTCCAGCCGGGCGCTGCCGCCTTCAAACAGCTTGGGAAAAACCTCATTGAGCTTGGCGTTGACCTGGTCAAAGGTTTCCACGAAGCGGCGCTGCGTGATGCGGTTAATTTTGCGGATCACCTTGTGAAGACCTTCGATGGCCTTTTCGAGATCGTTGCGCTGCGTGTTGAGAAATTCGAACCGCTCCTTCAGTGCTTCGTACTCCTGGATGGCGCCCAGGTTGACATCGCCGATGCGGTCGAGCCTGCTGCGGTAGCGCTCCAACTCAGTTTCCATCTCCTCAATCGACATCTGGAGATGCTCCTCCTGCGGTGCGATTTGCATACGCAGGGCGTCGATGGATGTGTGGTAGCGCTCCTTGCATTTGCCGGCGATATTGTCTCGCATGATGCGCTTTTCGGAAAGCTCCAGCTCCAGCAGGCGCATCTTTTCCATGGTTTTGCGGTGCTCGAATTGAATGCTGGCCAATTGGCCGTCGTTTTTCTGAAGACGAAGATCGATGGCCTGGTACTCCGACTCATTGTCTGAGAGATTTTTGTCAAGATGCTTCAGGGAGCCGTACATTTGCCGCAGGTCTTCATCCTTGATGGCCACCCGCGATTGGGAGGCGGTTCGTTGCCGTTGTTTTTGGATGAGCTCCCGGCCCAACTGCGTCAGGCGAACCCGGCTGTCGTTTTCGAACTCCTTGAGCCGGTTGAGCGTTTGGGTGCCGTTTTCCAACCTGGTGCGAGAAGCCGTTAATTGCAGTTTCAAGTCGACTACCTGCTGGTTGTAGTTCTCCAGCCGGGAGGTCAGCCGGCTGATTTGGCGTGTCGCTTCCGTGGTTTGGGCTTGCGCGGCTTCGACTTCTGAAGTGATTCTGGCCAGGGCCTGGTTGTACTCGGCCATCTGCTCTTCCAGATCGCTCTCTTCGCCTAACAGTTGTTCTTCTTCCAGTTGGACGATCTCCAGGTTGCGGCGGGCGGTTTTCAGATCTTCGCCGGCACGGTAGAGGGCTTTCTCCGCCTCCAGGTGTTCAGCCGCAGCATCATTTTTTGCGGCGATGTTCCTCTGCAGTCCGGTTTCCAGGGCACGAACTTTTTTCTCCAGTTCCTGCTGACAGCTCCTGGCGGCGTGGTGTTCCTTTGTCAGATGGGCGCATCTTTGCTCAACTGTTTTGAGCTCCTGTTTCTTGGCCAGGATGCCCGCCAGGCGATCCTGGCTGCCACCGATGAGCAGGCCCTGGGGCGAGACCACGTCACCGCAGCGGGTAACGATGCTTTGCACACGGCCATTGCGATTGAACAGTTCCAGGGCGTCGGCCAGGGTGTCGGCCACGGCCACATGTCCCATAAGTGCCCTTGCAAAGGGTAGATAGTCTTTCTTGATGGTCAGGTGGTTGAGCAGGCTATTTTGGCCGAGTATCTGTTCCGGACTGGTGCCGGGGATTGTTTTGACACTGTCCATGGGAATAAAGCCGCTGCGCCCGCCGTCGCCGCGCCGCAAAAAATCGATGGCTTTTGTGCCCGCCTCCTGGTCCTGGACCAGGATGTATTGCAGTGACTCACCCAGCACGGCCTCGACGGCAGTTTCGTATCCGGCCGTCGGTTCGATGGCGTCTGCCAACAAGCCGACAACGCCCTTTAACGGCATTTTGCAGAGGCTGCCGGATGCGTCCGTCTCTTGCCGGCCCTGCATCACGGCCCTTACGCCGTCGCGATACCAATCGAAGTTGGCTTCCATCTTCTCCAGAGTGGTCAATTGGGATCGGGCCTGGTTATGCTCCAATTCCAGGGTTTGGGTCTTTTTGACCTGGGTGCTCAAACGTGATGCCTGCTCCTCTAAATCTTTTTTTTGTTCGGCAATACGCGATTCGTGGACGCGGATGCGTTCCTGTATCTCGTCATATCGCCGCCGGCACTTCTCCCGCTCGGTTTGAACGCGGCCGGCTTTTTGATTGTTCAGGGCCACTTGCTCATTGGCCCGGACCAGGCGGCGTTCGAGGGTCTCTTTGTTGCCGGCGGCATTTTGGTAGATGTTTTTGTAGCGCGCTTCCTCGGCCACCAGGGTCATGAGGCTGGCCTTGCGTGTTTCGAGGATCTGAGTTTTGCGGTGGAGCTGATCGCGTTCTTTGCTGGCGCTTTCCCGGTGGGTCTCGATTTCAGATCGTACACGCTGAACATCGGCCTGGTAGGCTTCGTTCTGTTTTTTCACTTCGGCAACTTCAGTACTCATGATTTCGGTCCTGGATTGCAGGTCGAGCCGGCTTTGCTCCAGATCGGCAGATTCGGCGCTTAGCCTCTGAATCTCCTCTTTCAGGTGCGCCAGGTCGGCCTCGGTACGATCCACTTTGCGCTGAAGATTGAATTTGTCCGATTTCTGCGTCGCGATCTCCTGGTCTTTACGCTGGCGCTTGAGCTTGATCTCTTCTATGGCGGCGTCGATCTTCTGCAGGCTGGTAGCTTGACCGATCTCGGCATCCTTGAGCTCATTGAGCAACGATCGGGTCTCATCCATCTGTTGCGTGTAACCGTCGTAATAGTGCAGCAGCAGGCGGGTGTCGATCTGTCTGATGCGTTGTTGATAGTTCTTGAATCGCTCGGCCTTCTTGGCCTGGCGTCGCAGACCGGCCATCTGGAGGTTCACCTCGGAGATGATATCGTTGATTCGCAGAAGGTTATTGCCCGTGGCCTTGACCTTGCGCAGGGCTTCGTTTTTGCGGAATTTATAGCGCGTCACGCCGGCGGCCTCTTCGATAAAGAGGCGTCTTTCATCGGGACCGGCATCGATGATCGTACCGATATTGCCTTGCTGGATAATTGAAAAGGTGCGGGTGCCAACGCCGCTGCCCATGAAGAGGTTGTAGATGTCTTTCAACCGGCACGGCTGGCGGTTTATCAGGTAGGCGCTTTCGCCTGAACGGAACAGGCGCCGGGTCACGCTGATTTCCGCATAGTCCCTGAACTCTTCGGGGGCATGACCATTGTCATTGGCCATGGTCAGAGTCACCTCGGCCATATTCAACGGCGGTTTGCCGTTGGCGCCGGCGAAGATGATGTCCTCCATACTTTTACCGCGTAGTCGCTTGACACTCTGCTCGCCCATCACCCAACGCAAGGCGTCTATGACGTTGCTCTTGCCGCAGCCGTTGGGACCCACGATGGCACAGATCCCGGACGGAAGTGCAATGCTGGCTTTGTCCAGGAATGACTTGAACCCCACGATTTCAATTTTCCTGATTTTCATGGGTGCAGCCTCCTGAGATGGCGGATCAATGCAAAAGCGCGGTGAAGTTTGAGTATCGCTTAGTAATCGCGTTTACATATCAGGGGGGGTTGGGGTTGTAAAGCAAAAAGCACAAGGTAGGGTGTAAAACAGTTGGTGTAT
>CAZGPF010000165.1:0-4143 GCA_964527275.1 uncultured Desulfosarcinaceae bacterium | reverse complement strand
CGCCTTGCATATCCGGCACCTAAGCAAACGCTTACAGTGCTGTAGCTTATCACCTATAGCCAACCAAAATACCACCTGATGATCCGGGAGCCGAAGAAGAGATAGACGATGGCACCGATGGCCAGAAAAGGGCCGAAAGGCACGGCCATCTTCATTCCTCCACCGGAGTGCAGAACTACTCCGATGCCCACCAGGGTACCGAGAAATGACGACGTCATGATGGTAAAGAGGACTCCCTGCCAGCCTAGAAAACCTCCGATCATGGCCAATAACTTAATATCGCCTCCCCCCATGCCATTTTTACCGCTGAGCAGCCGATAGCCTATGGCAATGGCCATCAGGCTGCCGCCGCCAACGGCGATGCCGATCAATGAAGAGTTCCAGGTGACGGCGGGTAGTCCGAAAGTGGCGATAAAACCGATGGGGATGCCGGGCAGAGTGATGAAATCGGGGATGATGCGATGGTCATAGTCGATGAATGAGATCACTAGCAGGGCCGCGATAAGGCCAAAGTAGATCAGAGCGGGCAGGCCCGGACCATAACGCATCCAGGTGGCCATGGCCAACAAGCCGGTGAGTAATTCGACTAATGGGTAGCGTGCACCGATGGGTGCATTGCAGTCTCGGCAGCGGCCGCGCAGGATGATGTAGCTCAAAATGGGAATATTGTCATACCAGCGGATCGGCGCTCCGCATGCCGGACATGCTGACGGGGGACGAACAATAGATTTGCCCAGGGGCCAACGGTGAATGGAGACATTAAGAAAAGAGCCAATGCAAAGTCCAATAAGAAACACAAACAGATTGCTGAACGAAGGCGACATTATGCGGTCCTGATTCGTGAGTCAATCACGCTGCCGTGTTTAAGGGCCTCTGATGAAAAAGTCAAGAGACATGTTGTCAAAACAAGTATTTGTCTTATATTAATACGTTTATACAATTTGGCGTGTCATTGTGATGGTCCGGTTCCGGCAATTGGCCGGAACTACTTCTTTAGTCCCACTGATCACCATAGGGAGCGGAAATGGCCGAATCGGATAAAGACAATCTCATCAGCATCATTGAAGAAGACCTTGACGACACAGATATCCCCACATCCTTGCCCCTGCTGCCGGTGCGTGATGTTGTGATTTTTACCGACATGCTGCTGCCGCTGTTCGTGGGCCGGGATAAGTCGATCCGCGCGGTTGAAAAAGCCGTCTCCATGGATCGTTTCCTGTTCGTGGCCACGCAAAAGGACCCGGCAGTGGAAAATCCCAAGCCGGATGAAATTTTCCGTGTCGGTACCATCAGCCGAATTCTGCGCATGTTGAAATTGCCCGACGGGCGTGTCAAGGCCTTGGTGCAGGGGTTTGCCAAAGCACGCATCAAAACATTCGTGCAAAAGCGTTCCTTCTACCGGGTTGCCGTGGAGATCATGGATGAACCCGATGAGGTTAAGCCCAATCTCAAGGTTGAGGCCCTGATGCGCAATGTTCGCGACTATGCGGAAAAGATCATGGCCCTGCGGGGTGAACTGAGTGGGGATGTGAGCACCGTTCTCGAAAGCATCGACGAACCGGGAAAGCTGGCGGATCTGGTGGCCTCCAATCTGCGCCTGAAGATTGATGAGGCCCAACAGGTAATTGAACTGGTCGATCCCTTGCAGCGGCTGCAAAAGGTACACGACTTGCTTTCGCGAGAAGTCGAATTATCTGTGATGCAGGCCAAGATCCATTCGGAAGTCAAAGATGAAATTTCCAAGAGCCAGCGGGACTACTTTTTGCGCGAGCAGGTAAGGGCCATCCATAAGGAGCTGGGCGAGCTAGATGAGCGCGCCCAGGAGGTGGAGAAGTATAAACGCAGCATAAAAAAAGTGGGTATGCCCAAAGCCGCGCGTAAAGAAGCCCGGAAGCAGCTTCGCCGCCTGGAACAGATGCATCCCGACTCGGCCGAATCTACCGTGGTGCGGACCTATCTCGACTGGCTCACCGAGGTGCCGTGGAAAAAATCCACCAAAGACATGCTCGATATTCAGAAGGCGCAAAAGATACTCAACCTCGACCATTTCGGTCTCGAAAAGGTCAAGGACCGCGTCCTGGAGTATCTCAGCGTGCGTAAATTGAATCCCAAACTTAAAGGCTCCATTCTCTGTTTTGTCGGCCCTCCGGGCGTGGGCAAGACCTCATTGGGACAGGCCATTGCAAAGGCGTTGCGGCGTAAGTTTATCCGCATCTCCCTGGGCGGTATTCGCGATGAGGCGGAGATTCGCGGGCATCGCCGAACCTATATCGGCGCCATGCCGGGCCGCATTATCCAGGGCCTCAAGACAAGTGCTTCGAACAATCCCGTGTTTATGATGGATGAGATCGACAAGCTGGGCTCCGATTTTCGCGGCGATCCCTCCTCTGCCCTGCTGGAAGCTTTGGACCCCGAACAGAACGACGTTTTCTCCGACCACTATTTGAATCTGCCTTTCGATCTATCCAAGGTGATGTTTATTCTTACCGCCAACATCTCTGACACCATCCCTTCGGCACTGCTCGACCGCATGGAAGTGATCCATCTTTCTGGATACACGGCGGATGAAAAGGTGACCATCGCCGAGAGACATCTGGTGCCGCGACAGTTGAAAACCAACGGACTTAAAAAGCAACAGGTGACCTTCAGCCAGAACGCGCTGCGGCGCGTGATCAACGAATATACCTCCGAGGCCGGATTGAGAAATTTCGAGCGTGAGATCGCCGCCCTGTGCCGCAAAGTCGCCCGCAAAATTGCCGAAGGCAGCCAGGGACCTTTTACGATAAGCAGGGCCAGTCTGCAAAAGTACCTCGGGGTACCCCGCTTTTACCCGGAGATGGACCAGGAACCCAGCCAGGTAGGGCTATCCACCGGTCTGGCCTGGACTCAGGCCGGAGGCGAGGTTCTCTATGTGGAAGCCAGCCTGATCCGGGGAAAAGGCGACCTGATCATCACCGGCCAAGTGGGCGATGTGATGCAGGAGTCGGCCCGGGCAGCCTTGAGTTATGCCCGTGTTTACCTGGATGCCCAAGGTGTGAAACCAGCCGCTATGGAAAATCGGGATGTCCATATCCACGTGCCGACCGGCGCTATCCCCAAAGATGGGCCCTCCGCCGGCATTGCCATGGCCACGGCGCTGATTTCAGCGGTCACCGAGCGCCCGGTGGACAAAGACGTGGCCATGACCGGTGAAATCACCCTGCGTGGACGCGTCCTGCCCATTGGCGGATTAAAGGAAAAAGCCTTGGGCGCATTGCGCGCCGGAATCAAGACAGTGATTATTCCGGCCAAGAACAAGAAGGAGTTGGTGGAGATTCCTGCGGCAATCAAGCGTAAGTTGAAATTCATTCCCCTGCACAACATGGATGCCGTGTTGGATATCTCCTTGTTGCCGGCCCCCAAAAAGAGGCGCTCCCCAAGACCCATACGCGACGCCGCCCCATCCGCGCAGAAGAGATAGCCCATGCCCATCCGAATGCTGGCCGTGGACACGGCCTCCGAAATTTGCGGTGTGGCGCTGGCCGTGGATGGCAAGGTCGGATGTGAAATCATCGTCCATCATGGCACCACCCATACCAAAACCGTTATGCAGGCAGTCGACGCCGCGCTCAAGAGCTGTAGGCTTACCATAGCCCAGATCGATATCTTTGCGGTTACCCAGGGTCCTGGCAGCTTTACCGGCCTGCGGATCGGTATCAGTACGGTCAAGGGACTGGCCGTGGCCATGAACAGACCCATGGTGGGCGTCTCCAGTTTGGGTGTTTTGGCACATCAGGCCACCGGGGATACACCCCTGGTATGCAGCCTTATGGATGCGCGGCGCAACGAAGTCTATTGGTCTCTATACCGCAGAAGAGTGAACGGGCTGGTGCCCGTGGTCGCGGAGCAGGTAGGCCCGGCCCTTGAGATTGCAGACCATATCGACGCAGAGTGTCTCTTGATCGGCAACGGTATCCGCGCCTGCCGCCTCGTGCTTGAACCGCTGCTAAATGAGCGCGCCCAATGGGCGGCCGAGGAGCACAATGGATTGCGGCCCGCAGTGCTTGCACGTTTGGGCTGGGAAAAGTACCTTGAAGACGGCGGCCGGGATGTTAATTCCGTCGGGCCGGTCTATCTACGCAAATCAGACGCGGAACTTAAGTC